>JBOHIT010000643.1:0-18494 GCA_050726155.1 Bradyrhizobium sp. | reverse complement strand
CGTGCTTGGCCCAATCGGCACACATGCCGCGGGTCAGGTTTTTCAATGCGCCCTTCGTGGCCGTGTCGGGCGCGATACCCGGCCGTGCCAGCTCGCTCTGCAAGGACGCGATGTTGATGATCTTGCCCTGGCCGCGCCGGATCATGTGACGGGCGACGGCCTGGCCGGCATAGAACGCACTCGAAACGTTGGTGGCGAGCAATAGCTCCCATTTCTCGACCGGAAACTCCTCGAGCGGCGCGCGGAACTGCATGCCGGCATTGTTGACCAGGATATCGATCGCGCCGCTGTTTCGCTCAATCGCCTCGACACCCTCCTGAACCGCTTGCGCGCGCGTCACGTCGAATTCGGCGACTGATACCTTATGCCCGGCGGCCGACAGTTTTGCCGCGGCCGAAGCAAGCTTGCCGGCGTCGCGGCCGTTCAGGACGATCTCGGCGCCGTGTTCGGCAAGACCTTGCGCGAGCGCAAACCCGATGCCTTGCGACGAGCCCGTGATGAGCGCCCGCTTGCCCGTTAGCGCGAACAGTTCAAATGCCATGAGACGACCCCGTGCGGTTATCGGCGAAGGATGAAATCCTTGATAGCTTGACGTTGTTCCCAGCCGACGCGCTCCAGTTCCGGGCTATCGTCGTCGGCTTGCGGATAGCCAAGACAGAAATATCCGATCAGGCGCCAATCCGCCGGGATATCAAGAATTGTCGCAATCACGATCGGATCGAGGATCGATACCCACCCCATGCCGACGCCTTCGGCGCGCGCCGCCAGCCACATCGAAAAGATCGCGGTCACGACGGAATAGTCAGCCATTTCGGGCATCGTTCGCCGGCCGAGGCCGTGGCCGGCAATGGACGAGCGGTCGGCGAATATGGCGAGATGACAGGGCGCCTCGCGTAATCCGGCCAGCTTCAAGGCGGCGTATCGCGTCGACAAATCGCCGGTGTAATCCCCGAGCGCATCCTTGTTGCAGGACTCGAAGTTCTCGATCACCTGTTGCCGGCGGCCGGGATCATCGACGACGACGAAACGCCAGGGCTGGCTGAGGCCGACCGACGGCCCTTTACAGGCGATCTCGATCAAGCCTTCCAGCATGCTGGGCGGCAAGGGATCGGCGCGGAACCGGCGCACGTCGCGGCGCCAGCAAAACAGCTCGAGCAGACGGGCACGGAAAGTCGCATCGAAGCGCGGCGCGGCCGGACCATCGTTGTTCATGCTTGCCGCCGCCAATACTTGCCAGGGAATTGCCAAGGAACAGGAATCATCGACTTGGCAGGAATCCGGAAGGGAGGCCATCACATTCGAGGCTCCCGGAGAGCCATACCAGCGGGCAGGATAATACACCATCGCCCGTTCGCACGGGTTTGAAGTCGCGAACGTATTGTGCTTATTAGCTCATGTCATCGGTGCCCTCAAAGAGGGTGAAACGGGAATGCGGTGCGGGCCAATATGGCCCTATTCCGCAGCTGCCCCCGCAACTGTAAGCGGCCATTTTCGATCCAAACAGCCACTGGACTTAGTCCGGGAAGGCGGATCGGGAGACGACCGCGAGCCAGGAGACCGGCCGGTGACGGGTATTCAACTCGTTCGACGGTGGGTCGACGGAAGGGGCGTCATGGGTTTGCTAAAATATGCTGCCGGTTCGGCAGCCATCGTTGCTTTGGCATGTTGTCACAGCGCGGCGCGCGCGCAGTCCAGTTCGGGTCAACTTCCGCCGGTGGTGGTCAATCCGGAGTCTCCACCCAAGCCGGTCCGTCAAGTCAGAAGGGATCGCGATCGTCGTAGCGCCGGCCCGGTCCGCCCGGCCGCCAACACGCCCACAACAGCCCCACCCTCGCCGCCCACCGAAATAGTGGTCACGGCCGACCGAGAACCCGAGCCGATCAGCCGTACCGGCAGTTCGATCAGCGTGGTCAAGGGCGAGA
The DNA here is from genome assembly GCA_050726155.1 of Bradyrhizobium sp. Taxonomy (GTDB): domain Bacteria; phylum Pseudomonadota; class Alphaproteobacteria; order Rhizobiales; family Xanthobacteraceae; genus Bradyrhizobium. The sequence goes on along the minus strand of JBOHIT010000643.1, from coordinate 16,572 downwards.
CGCTGGCGACCAGCAATCCCGGTTCGCTGGTCGACGCGCTGCGAACCGTTCCCGGCCTCGACATCTCCGAAAGCGGCGGACCAGGGTCGACCACCAACATCCGGCTGCGCGGCGCCAATACCGGCCAGACCCTGGTGATGATCGACGGCATCCGGATCAACGATCCGGCCGCGGCGAGCGGCGATTTCGATTTCGCGATGTTCGCGCCGAGCGCGATCGAACGGATTGAAGTGCTGAAGGGCCCGCAAAGCGCGCTCTACGGCTCGGACGCCATGGGTGGCGTCGTCAACATCATCACCAAGAAGGGCTCCGGTCCGGCGCAATTCAACGTCCGCACCGAAGGCGGGAGCTACGGGACCGCAGTGACCAACGGATCGGTGACGGGCTCACAAGGGCCGTGGTCGTACGCAGTGACCGGCGGCGGCCAGCACAGCAACGGCTTCTCCCGCTTCGGCTATCGCATCCCCCCGCTCGAAGCCAAATTCGGTCCGCTGGAGCGCGACGGCTTCGACCGTGTCGGCGGCTCGGCCCGCTTCGGCTACGATGCCGGTGAAGGCGTGCGGCTGGAAACCGGCATGCTCTCCACCTTCACGCGCTCCGCCTATGACCAGTCGACCGGAACATTTCCCGACACGCCTTCAAGCGCCACAAGGCAACTGGACCAGGTCTGGGGACGCGCCTCGGTCGACACCTTCGGCGGCATCCTCACCCATAGCCTCAACGTCTTCGACACCCACATCGATCGCCAATTTAACGATGTGACCTACAAGACCAACACGCTGCCGCAGAATACGACGTCGACCGTTTCAGGTTTCGTCGGTAACAGCACCGGCGCCGAATATCAGGGCAATCTCAAACTCGGGCCGCTCGGGTCCATCATTGTCGGCTCCAGAACCCAGCACGAGACCGCCAACACTTACGCGACCAATGTGCTGCCGAAGCCCGGTCCGACAACCGCGCTGATCGGAAAGGCGCAGGACACCAACTCGGTGTTTGCGCTGTGGCAGCTTCCGATCGGCGAACGGCTGAACATCACCCTCGGCGGACGGGTCGACGACGTGGTGGACGTGGCGCGCTTCGAAACCTGGCGTGCGACCGCAGCCTACACGATTGCCGAGACCGGCACCAAATTCCACACCAGCGCCGGCACCGGCGCCAAGGCGCCGACGCTGTTCCAGCTCTATGATACGGCTAACGGCACGCCCGGCCTCAGTCCCGAACAGAGTTTTGGATACGACGGAGGCATCGACCAGTCGCTGTTCAACGGCCGCGTGATCGTTTCGGTCACGGGTTTCTCGAACGATTTCAGCAACCTCATCAACTTCGTGTCGTCGACGCCGACGGCCAATCCATGCCGCGGTATCCAGACCGGCTGTTACGTCAACGTGGCGCGCGCCGAGACCAGCGGCCTCGAGGTCGGCACGACAATCAATATTCTTCCCGGCCTCGTGAAGTTCAACACCGCTTACACTTACTTACATGCGATCGATCTCGCGACCAGCCTGGTGCTGGCGCGGCGGCCGAAGAACCTGGCCCGCTTTACGCTCACCATCACGCCCACGGATCGATGGCTGATCGAACCGCGCGTGCTCACCGTTTCCAAGCGCTTCTCGAGCGCCGGCCAGACCAGCCAGGTCGACGCCTATACCCGCGTCGACCTCTACACCGAGTACAAGATCGACAAGAACTGGAAGGTGTTCGCGCGCGGCGAAAATATTCTCAACGAGCACTACCAGGAGGTCTTCAACTTCGGCACGACGGGTCCTGCCGTGTATGCGGGATTCAACGCCACATGGTGATTTCGAGCCAGAGGCGCCGGGTTGTCGTGATCGCGTGCCTTGCCGCATTGGTAACGCTGCTGGCACTTGGTTCGATCGGCGTCGGGCCCGTAAGGCTGTCGCCGCTTAGGGTGATCGAAGCCCTGTTCGGCGGCGGCAGCGACGTGCAACAAACCATCGTGCGGGAAATCCGCTTGCCGCGCATGATCCTCGGACTGGCGATCGGCGCCATCCTCGGCCTCTCCGGCGCTGCGCTGCAGGGCCTGTTGCGCAATCCGCTCGCTTCCCCCTCTTTGTTCGGGGCGCCGCAATCGGCGGCATTCGGCGCCGTGCTGATGATCGCGCTTGGTTGGGCCGACGTGCGGTCCTATGCACTGCCGGTTGCCGGCATCGCGATGGCATTCGTTTCGGTATTCGTGCTGCTCGGCATTGCAGGCCGCAATGCCGGGCTGTTGTTGCTCATTCTCTCGGGTCTGGCGATTTCGAGTCTTGCGGGCGCGGCCACCGCATTGGTCATGAACCTCTCACCAAATCCGTTTGCGGCGCTTGAAATCGCGTTCTGGCTGCTGGGCTCGCTGGAGGATCGAAGTTTTCGGCATGTGATGCTGGCACTGCCGTTCATCGCGGCTGGCGCGGTTGTCCTGCTGAGCCAGCGCAGCGCCTTTCGCGCGCTCAGCCTTGGCGAGGAGACCGCGCAGAGTCTCGGCGTCGACGTCGGACGATTGAGGCTGCTGGTCATAACAGGCGTGGCGCTCGGGGTCGGCGGCGCGGTCTCCGTCACCGGAACGATCGGCTTCATCGGTCTGGTCGCCCCGCATCTGGTGCGGCCGCTGATCGGCCACGATCCGGCGCGGTTGCTGGTGCCGAGCGCACTGACGGGTGCGGCGCTGCTATTGGCCGCCGATATCGCGGTGCGGATCATTCCGTCGACGACCGACATCAAGGTCGGCGTCTTGACCTCGATCATCGGCGTACCCTTCTTCCTTTATCTGATCGCGCGCGAGCGCCGCGCCCTGGGCGGAGGTGTCGCATGAGTGACCAGTCCATGCTCACCGCGCAGGGCGTCGGCGTGACGCTATCGGGCCGCATCGTGCTTGACGATATCTCGCTGTCCTTGCCGTCGGGGCAACTCGTGGCGCTGGTCGGCCCGAACGGCGCTGGAAAGACCACACTCCTTCGCGCCCTGGCGGGGCTGGTGCCCTCGACCGGATCGATCGAGGTCGGCGGCGCTCCTCTGTCCTCGCTGGCGCTGCGCGAGCGCGCCCGGCGTTTTGGTTATCTGCCGCAGGGCCATGTCGTGCATTGGCCGTTGCCGGCCAGAGATGTCGTGGCGCTCGGGCGTTACCCGCATGGCGCGACCGATCCGGCACGGCTGTCGCCGCGTGACGAACAAGCCGTGATGCGCGCGATGCTGGCCACCAACGTGGTCGACTTCGCCGAACGCCCCATCACCGAATAGACCGGCGGCGAGCGCAGCCGCGTCGCGCTGGCGCGCGTGCTGGCCATCGAGGCACCGGTGGTGTTGGCGGACGAACCGACCGCGTCGCTCGATCCGCGCTACCAGATCGACGTCATGATGAACCTGCGCAGCGCCGCAGATCGCGGCGTGCTGGTGCTGGTGGTGACGCATGATCTCGGGCTGGCCGCACGCTTTGCCGATACCGTGCTGGTGCTGTCCGGCGGGCGCCTTGCGGCGCAGGGCAAACCCTTGCAGGCGCTGTCGGACCAGATCATGGCGGATGTGTTCCGGATCAGCGCCTACCGCGCCGATCACCACAACGAAGCCGTGATCCTGCCCTGGGCCGGAGTATGAACCGATGGTTCGCCTAACCGCGCAGCGCGGCCGCGAGGCGGTCCAGCCCGGCGGCGTCGGGCGGCAATCCAAAGCGCAGGAGATCGTCGGCCCAGTCGAAACTTCGGCACCAGATCTGCTGCTTCGCCAGCGCGGCGTGCAACTTCAATGCCTCGGGATGCCGGGCGAGCCGGAACAAAGACGTGCCGCCGGCCATCGTAAAGCCGGCCTTCGACAGGACCTCGTCCAGCGCGCGGGCCTGTTGCTGCAGCGCGTGGCGCGTGCGGTCTGCCCATGGCTGGTCCCCGAGCGCAGCGGCGCCGATCAACAGCGCCGGCCCCGATACCGGCCATGGTCCCAATGCCCCGGCGATCCGCGTGATCGCGTCGGGTGCGCCGATGGCAAACCCCAGGCGCAATCCGGCAAGCCCATAGAACTTCCCGAACGAGCGCAGGATCAGCACCGGCGAATCAGGGCACAGCGCGACCGCGCTGGCGGCCGGATCAACATCGGCAAAGGCTTCGTCGACGACCAGCCAGCCACCACGCGCCCTCAACTGCGTCGCGACGCGCGCGAGCGTGGCGCGATCGGTGACGCGGCCGTCGGGATTGTTGGGGTTGACGACAACAGCGTGAATGGCGCTGTCGACGCATGCATCGAGATAGTCGATCGCGATCACGGGATGACCGGCTTCGCGCCAGGCGAGTGCGTGTTCGCTATAGGTCGGTCCGACGATCGCGACAGCACCCGGGGCGGCGAGATGAGGCAGCCACTGGATCAGCGCCTGGGTCCCGGCGGCCGCTGCGATCTCGGCACCATCGGGCACGCCATAGGTTTTGCGCGCAGCCGCATTCAACGCTTCGGCATCGGCGCGCGATGGCAAGCGCTGCCACGCATTTTCGGGCAGGGCCTGCGGAATTGGCCACGGCCGGGGGTTGATCCCGGTCGACAAATCCAGCCAACTCGCGGGCGCGCCGCCATGGCGCGCTATTGCCTCGGTAAGGTCACCACCATGCTTCATGCGGGCTTCTTGCCATCATCGGCAGCAAAACGCGAGGGGCCGCGAAACGCTTTTCTGGCGCTCGCTCTTCTGATCAGTATCGGCTTGCCAAATGCGTCGCACGCCGACGAGTTGCCGCGCGTCGCCTCGATCAACCTGTGCACCGATCAATTGCTGGTGACGCTGGCGGATCCCGCGCAAATTCTCGGGCTCAGCCCCTACTCCCGCGACGCTGCGCGCTCCTGGGATCCGGCAAAAGCCGCGCAATTCCCAAAGCTGTCCGGCGAGGCCGAGGATGTGCTGGTATTGAAGCCCGATGTCGTGGTCGCCGGGCGATACACCAAACGCGCGACACGGGAGCTCTTGAAACAAAAGGGCTTGCGCGTCGCCGAGTTCGACGCCGCGCGCTCGCTCGATGACGTGAAGAAGCAAATCCGCCAGATGGGCGACCTGGTGCAGCATCCCGATCGCGCCGATGCGGAAATCAGGCGGCTGGATGCGGCGATTGCACATGCGCGCGAAGTGGTATCACGAAAGCCCTATCGCGTGCTGGCGCTGTCGCGGCGCGGCTGGGTTTCCGGCGGCGACAGCCTGACGAGCTCACTGCTGGCGACCGCGGGCCTCAGCAATGCCGCCGCCGAGCTCGGCTACAAGCTCGGCGGCTTTGCCTCGCTGGAAGCGATCGTCAGCCTGCGGCCCGATTTCCTGCTGGTCTCCGAAGCCGGCGACTTTGCCGAAGACGAAGGCCGGGCCTTCATGCTGCATCCGGCGCTGGAGCGTTTCTACCCGGCAGCGAAGCGGCTGGTGATCCCGGAAAAGCTCACCGTATGCGGTGGCCCGCGACTGTCGGAAGCCCTCGATCGCCTCGCCTCGGAACTCGAGCGCGTGACGCACTGACATGTTGATCTGGGGCGACACGCTCTTTGTCGTCGTTGCAGCGCTGGCGTTCGATGCTCTCATTGGCGATCCCGACTGGCTGTGGCGGCGGCTGCCGCATCCAGTGGCCGTGATAGGCTCCTTCATCGGGTGGCTCGACCGTACGCTCAATCTCGAAACGTGGTCGGCCCTGCAACGGAAACTCGCCGGCGTTGGTGTGGTGATCCTGCTCCTCGTGCTTTCCGCCTTGTGCGGTTTCCTGATCGAGACGGCGTTGCGGCAGATCGCCTTCGGTAGCCTTCTGATTGGATTGGTGGCCTCAACGCTGATTGCGCAGCGGAGCCTCTACCAGCATGTCGCGCGGGTACGCACCGCGTTCGCCGACGGCGGGCTCGTTGAAGCGCGCCGCGCCGTTTCCATGATCGTCGGGCGCGATCCGGAGCAACTCGACGAGGCCGGCGTCAGCCGCGCAGCGATCGAATCCTGCGCCGAGAATTTCTCCGACGGCGTGGTGGCGCCGGTGTTCTGGCTGGCGCTGCTGGGATTGCCGGGCCTAATCGCCTACAAGGCCATCAACACCGCCGATTCCATGATCGGGCACCTCAGCCCGCGCTACGCGTCGTTCGGGTGGGCGGCGGCGCGGCTGGACGATCTCGTCAATTTGATCCCGGCGCGGCTATCGGGATTGCTCGTTGCGGTCGTGGCACCGCTCGCCGGCGGTACGACCTCGACTGCGCTCGGGGTAATGTGGCGCGATGCCACAAAGCATCGCTCGCCCAATGCCGGGTGGCCGGAAAGTGCGATGGCCGGCGCGCTTGGTCTGGCGCTGGCGGGACCGCGCCGCTATGGCGATCGGATCGTCGACGATGTCTTTCTCAACACCGAGGCGCGCAAGGACGCGACATCTGATGATATCGGCCGCGCGCTCAATGTACTGATCGCGGCGTGTCTGCTGCAGGCCACGGCTTACGCAGCGCTGGCGCTGGTCGTCTGACGGCTGCGCGCGATCTTCAGGATTTGCTCGACATCGAGATGCGCTTCCAAATGATCCGCGAGCGCGTCCAGCGCCGATTCGATGCGGGCGTCATAGGCCAACGACGATGCAATGCCGAATTGCGCGAGCCAGGCCTTGCGAAAGGCGTCGCCGGTGAACAGGCCGTGGACATAAGTGCCCTGCACGCGGCCATCGGCCGAGATGGCGCCATCGGCACGGCCTTCTATCGTCAGCAGCGGCCGCGCGCAGTCACTGCCCTCGCTGCGACCGAGATGGATCTCGTAGCCCTCGACGGCGGCGCCCGACGCACAATGCATACCCGTAACCAGCGTGGTGGATTTGTCCGACGTCATCACGGTCGCGATATCCAGCAGGCCGAGACCTTCGACCGAGCCGGCACGACCGTCGACGCCATCAGGGTCGTCGATGGTCCTGCCCAGCATTTGATAGCCGCCGCAGAGCCCGAGGACATGGCCGCCGCGGCGGACATGGGCCTTGATATCGATGTCCCAGCCCTGCGCGCACAGGAAGGCAAGATCGCCGATAGTCGACTTGCTGCCGGGCAGAATGATGATTTCGGCCTCGGCAGGAATAGGTTCACCCGGCGGGACGAACACTAGCTTGACGCCGGGCTCCATGCCGAGCGGATCGAGGTCGTCGAAATTGGCGATGCGGGCCAGCACAGGCACGGCGATGACGCGCGTGGACAATGAACCATGCGTGCGATCGAGGTCGACGGCATCTTCCGCCGGCAACCATGCCGCCTGCGGCAGCCACGGCACCACGCCGATCGAGGGCCATCCCGTCAGACGCGTGATCGCGGCCAGCCCCTGGTCGAACAATCCAACGTCGCCGCGAAACTTGTTGACGATGAAGCCGTGGATCCGCGCCAGTTCATCGGGCTCCAGCACCACATGCGTGCCGGCCAGGCTCGCGATGACGCCGCCGCGATCGATATCGCCGAGCATCACGACAGGCACGTTGGCGGCCGCGGCGAATCCCATATTGGCGATGTCGCCGGCACGCAGATTGATCTCTGCCGGACTGCCGGCGCCCTCGACCAGGACAATGTCGGCGTCGCGCGCGAGATGGGCAAAGCTTTCCAGCACCGCCGGCAACAACGCCGCCTTCTTGTCCAGATAGTTCTTTGCGCGCAGCGTGCCCCAACGCTTGCCCTGCACGATGATTTGTGCGCCGGTATCGGTCTCGGGCTTCAAGAGCACCGGGTTCATGTGGACGCTTGGCGGCAGCCGCGCCGCCCGCGCCTGCAAGGCTTGCGCGCGGCCGATCTCGCCGCCTTCAACCGCCACGGCGGCATTGTTCGACATGTTCTGCGGCTTGAACGGCGCCACCTTCAGGCCGCGCCGCACCAGCGCGCGCGCAAGTCCGGCGACGATCGTCGACTTGCCGGCGTTGGAGCCGGTGGCCTGGATCATCAGCGCGGGTGTCGGCCGCTGCATCAGAATTCGATGCCTTTCTGGCCTTTGACGCCGGCGCGGAACGGATGCTTCACCAATGTCATTTCGGTGACGAGGTCGGCCATCTCGATCAATTCCGGCTTGGCGTTGCGGCCGGTGATGACGACGTGCTTGTCGGCGGGCTTTTCCTCGCGCAGGAACGTCAGGACGTCGTTGAGATCGAGGTAGTCATAGCGCAGCACGATGTTGAGTTCGTCAAGCAGCACCATGCGGTGGCGGTCATCACGGATCAGTTCCTTGGCGCGCTCCCAGCCCTTGGTGGCGGCGGCGATATCGCGTTCGCGGTCCTGGGTTTCCCAGGTGAAGCCTTCGCCCATGATGTGCAGCGTCACCAATTCCGGGAATTTTGCCAGCAGCTTCGCCTCGCCGGTGTCCCACGCCGGCGACTTGGTGAACTGCACTACCGCCACCGGATAGCCATGGCCAATATGCCGGAACACCATGCCGAGTGCGGCCGACGTCTTGCCCTTGCCGGTACCGGTGTTGACGATCAGGAGACCCTTCTCGCCGGTCTTGGTCGCCATGATCTTGTCGCGCGCCGCCTTGTGCTTGCGCGCCTTCTCCCGGTGCCGTTCATTCTCGGCTTCGTCTGATTCAGTCGGGATACCGGTCATGCGATTTCCTTCTGCGCGTTCGGCAACAATTCGGCGATCAGGTCGGCGGCGCGATTGGAGCGTGGCGTCCATAGCCCGCGCCGGATCGCCTCGGCAAAGCGGTCGGCAGTTTCGCGCAGCGCCGCCCGGTTGGCGGTCTTCATAAAATCTCGTACGCGCTCATCTTCCAGATAGGAAGCGAACAATTGATCGAAATGGTGGTTTGAAACCGCGTCGGTCGACGCCGCGAAGCCGAACAGATAGTCCACCGTGGCCGCGATTTCGAACGCGCCTTTATAGCCGTGGCGCATCACGCCGGCGATCCATTTCGGATTGGCGGCGCGGCCGCGCACGACGCGAGAGATTTCGTGGGCGAGCGGCCGTGACAACGGCGCCTCCGGCCGCGAGGTGTCGATATGGGCAATGCGGGGCGCGCGGCCGCGCAGGGCCTGCACGGTGGCGGCGAGACCACCCATGAACTGGTAATAATCATCGGAATCCAGAATATCGTGCTCGCGGTTGTCCTGGGCCTGCGTCACCAGATCCGTGTCCTTGAGGCGCTCCGCGAAATCGCCCCGCGCGCCCTCGCCTTCGGTGCCGCCGCCATAGGCGTAACTGCCCCAGTCGAGATAGACGTTGGCGAGATCGCCGCGATTGTTCCAGCCGCCCTCATCCATCATCGCCTGCAGGCCCGCGCCATAGGCGCCCGGCTTGGAGCCGAACACGCGATACGAAGCACGACGCTGCGCGGCCTCGCCATCCATCCCCTCGGCCTCAAGCACCTTTCGCCTGCCACGAACATTGGCGGCGATCGGGTTGGCTTCATCAGGCTCATCGAGCAGCGCGACGGCGGCGACCGCGCTGCCGATAATGTCCATCTGGGTCGGAAAGGCATCGCGGAATAGCCCGGAGACGCGGAAGGTGACGTCCACGCGCGGACGCTTCAGTTCACTCAGCGGCGTGATCGCAAAACCCGTAACCCGGCCGGACGTCTCCTCCCATAGCGGGCGCGCGCCGATCAGCGCCAGCGCTTGCGCAACGTCATCGCCACCGGTGCGCATGTTGGCGGTGCCCCAGGCCGACAGCGCGATCGCGCGCGGCCATTCGCCGGCCTCCTGCCAATAGGCCTCGACCAAGCGTTCCGCCGCGAGCTGCCCTATCCGCCACGCCGACGGGGTCGGCACCGCCCGCACATCGACCGCAAAAAAATTGCGTCCCGTCGGCAGCACATCGGGTCGGCCGCGCGTCGGTGCGCCCGATGGACCGGGGCGAACGAAGCGGCCGTCGAGCCCACGCAGAAATGCGCTGATCTCGGCTGAGCCACAAGCGTCAATGCAGGGACGGAGCTTTACATTTATCCAGTCCAACACCTCGCGCGTCCGCGTCCACGCATCGTCGCACGGCTGTGTGCCGGCGACCAGTTGCAGCGTGAGCCATTCGATACGTTCGACGGTATCGCCTGATGTGCGCCATGCCGCCGTGATAGCGTTATCGAGAATCGCGGGGCGCGGTCCTCCGAAATCCGCGGCGAGATCGCGAGTCAGCGGATCGAATTCGCCGAGGCCGAGATCGAGCGCCAGCGCGCGGTGCAACGATGCATCCTGCGCTTTCAGATCCGAGCGCGGCAGCCGCGCGATCGAGACGATGAGATCGTTGCGTTGAGCATCCGCAGGTACGCAGCCGAATATATGCAGGCCGTCGCGGATCTGCATTTCCTTGAGATCGCAGAGATGGGCATCGAGCGCGCGCAACGCTTCGTTGGTCGGTGTGTCGCGCGTCACGTTGACGTCGGCGTCGAGGCGCTGCGCCCGCGCCAGCGACAGAATGTCCTCGGCAAGCATCGTGGCGCGCTTCGGGTCGAGATCGGTCGCGAGCGCATACTCGTCGACCAGCGTTTCCAGCCGTGCGAGATCGTCGTGCAATTCGGCACGGGTCATCGGTGGCGTCAAATGGTCGATGATGACGGCGCTGGTGCGACGCTTGGCCTGGATGCCCTCGCCGGGGTCGTTGACGATAAAGGGATAGAGATGCGGCAACGGCCCGAGGACGGCATCGGGCTGGCAATCTGCCGATAGCCCTGTGCTCTTGCCGGGCAGCCATTCGAGATTGCCGTGCTTGCCGAGATGCACGATCGCATGCAGGTCGAATTCATGCCGCAGCCACAGGTAAAATGCGAGATAATGATGCGGCGGCACCAGATCGGGATCGTGATAGGTGCTCTTGGGATCGATGTTGTAACCGCGCGCCGGCTGGGCGCCGACCACGACATTACCGAGGCGATGCAGGCCGAGGCGGAACTCTCCGGCCGTGACGTGCGGGTCCTGCTCGGGCTTGCCCCACCGCGACTCGACGGCGCGCTGCACATTTTTCGGCAGGGCTGAAAACGCCGCCTTGTAGTTCGACAGCGGCCACACCACGCCGCCAACCCGTGACGCGCGTCCATCGAGCGCGTTGGTCGGACCTTGCTGCAGCAAATCCATCATCGTGGCCGCGTCAAGCGGTGCCTCCTCGATGAGATAGCCTTCGGCGCGCATCGCGGCGAGCACGTCGATCAGGCTTTGCGGCGTATCGAGACCGACGCCGTTGGCAAGCCGTCCGTCGCGGTTGGGATAATTGGCGAGGACAAGCGCGACGCGGCGCGCCGGCGGCTCGGCCCGGCGCAACCGCACCCAGGCCAGCGCGAGATCTGCCGTCGCATCGACGCGGTCGGGTACCGCCTGGAATGTGGTCGGTGCGAATCCGGCGAGGCTCTCGCCGCGCTCCTTGAACGCGATGGCATTGGCAAAGATACGACCGTCGACTTCCGGCAGCACCACATGCATCGCGAGATCGCGTGGATTCAGTCCACGCGTCGAGGCTTCCCAGTTCGCGCGGGATACACCGGCCTGGGCGACCTGCAGGATCGGGCAGTCGGAGATCGCGAGGATGCCGGCATCGTCGCGGGCCGTTGCCGTGGCAAACGCCGTGGCGTTGACGATGATATCGGGCGGATACGCCGACAGCGCCGCGCGCAGAAACGCGGCTGATCGTTCGTCCTTCAGGCTGGTGACGAACAGGCACACCGCATTGAGACCGCGCGCCAGCAGCGCCGTCCGCAGCGCGTCCATGCCCGCGGTATCGTCGCCGGCGACCAGGGCACGATAGAAGATGACAATGGCATTGGGGCGCCCGTCATTGGCCGGCTCGCCGCGCCAGAAGCCGGCCGATGGCATCGGCCGCGCCCGCGGCGGTGCCTCGCCATGCCCGATCAGATGCGCGGCGAAACGCAGCGCGAGCCCGGCATTCTCGACGCCGCCTTCGCTGCAATAGCGCCACAACGCATGGGTCGCCTCACCGCCGAGCGTGCCGCGCGCCGCCAGTGCCGCGTTCCAATCCATCTCGCCGGGGATGCAGGCGAACAGCGCCCCGCGCCGTAGCGCATCGCTGCGCAGGCTTTCGACGCCATGCGGCCAGTAGCTTTCGCCGCCAAGCATACGCAGCACCACGATCTTGGCCTCGCGCAACGTTCGCTCGACATAGAGATCGACCGACGCCGGATGCCCCAGCGCCAGCAGATTGGTCAGCCGCACGCTCGGAAAGTCGCCGGCCAGCGCCGCATAGGCCGCGCCGAACGCCGCGAGATCACTATCGGCCGCCGACAGCACGACAATGTCGGCGGGCTCCTGCCCGAGATCGCGGGCGACGTCGCCATCGTCGATCGTACCGCTATCGTCGAGCTTCAGGTGCATCCGCGTCCTTTGTTACCCCGCCAACGCCCTGCGCACGGCGTCGCCATCAAACCCCTTCAGGCCGATGACGACGAGATGCTCGGCCTGCTTCAGGTCGGGCCGCGCGAAGGCGAGTTCGACGCGGCCGCCGACACCTTGCACCACGATCGGCGCCGCTCTGTCGGCGATGCGGGCGTGGCCCTTGACGCGCAGCACGCCTTGCAGGTTCAAGGCCTCGTTGACGCGCGCCCGCATCGCGTCGACGCTGGCGGCGGCCGAGGGCAGCACCACGATGCTGTCGAAGTCGTCGTGGTCGTGCTCTTCTTCCTCGCCATGATGACCGGCGCGCGCCGCCATGTCGTCTTCGGCGGCGGCATTCAGCCCGATCAGCACCGTCGGCGTCAGGTCGCCCCTGGAACGCACGATGTTGACGCCGGGCCGCAGCACGGATTTGAGACGCGCCTCGATCTCGGCCAGCGCTGCCTGCGACACCAGATCGCTCTTCGACAGCACCACCAGGTCGGCACAGGCGAGTTGGTCCTCGAATACTTCCTCGATCGGATCGTCGTGATCCAGTGAATCATCGGCAGCGCGTTGCGCGGCAACCGCGTCTTCGTCGATGGTGACGCGGCCTTCCGACAGCGCCAGCGCGTCGACGACCGTGACGACACCGTCGACGGTGGCGCGGGTGCGCACCGCCGGCCAGTCGAACGCCTTCAGGAGCGGCTGCGGCAGCGCGAGACCTGAGGTCTCGATCACGATGGCATCGAGCGGCCGGTCGCGCGTCAGCAGTTTGTCCATGGTCGGAATGAAATCGTCGGCGACAGTGCAGCAGATGCAGCCATTCGTGAGTTCGACGATATCGCCGGGCGCGCAGGCCTTGGCCGCGCATTCCTCGACCCGTCCGCCGTCGAACCCGGCGTCGCCGAATTCATTGACGATCACGGCGATACGGCGGCCATCGGCCTGCGTCAGCAGCGAACGCAACAGCGTGGTCTTGCCGGCGCCGAGAAATCCGGTGAGCACGGTGACGGGGACACGGGACATCCGAAAATTCTCCTTAAGGAGCGCGCTTCAGCCAGAGCGGAAGCCCGGCTGCGATGAAGACAACATTGGGAACGGTGGCGGCGACGATCTGGTTAAGGCGGCCCTGCGCGTCGCGAAAGCTGCGGCCGAGCGGCGTTTCCGGCACCAGACCAAGGCCGACCTCGTTCGAGACCAGCACGACGGGATATTTGGCGACGCCGAGAAACCGTGTCAGCCGGCGCGCCTCCACTTCGGGATCGCGCTCCGCGAACATCAGGTTCGACAGCCACAGGGTCAGGCAATCCACCAGCACGGCACGGCCATGGGTCGCCTCCCGCGTCAAGGCGTCGACCAGCGCCAGCGGCTCCTCGACGGTAACCCAGCCCTCGCCGCGCCGCGCGCGATGATGGTCGATGCGCGAACGCATCTCGTCATCGCCTGCGGTTGCGGTCGCGAGGTAGATCCGCACAAGTCCGCTGTCGCCGACCAGTTGCTCGGCAAAGGCGGATTTGCCGGAGCGCGCCCCGCCCAGCACCAGCGTGGTGGCAAGCGCGGTCATTTCGGAGCGCTTCCGTCGTCCGGCGACCAGCGCAGCGGCGGCACCCGCGCCACCATGCCCTTGCGCAACACGTCGGCGCGCTCGCGCCACGGCACCAGACCGTAATCGGAGTTCTGATAGGATTTGACGAACGACACCAGCGCCGCGGTGCCGCTCTCGGTCTGCAGGTCGCCGAACAGGAACGTATAGCCGTCCGCGCTGGTCACCGCGACGGTCACGGGCCGCTTGCAGACGCTGAGGCACTGCACCGGCCGCACCTGCACGCGGTCGGATGAACCGATCGCGGCCTTGACCGATTCGAACATGTCGGGGCCCACCACGGTACCGCCGTCGGCGGTCTTGCAGGTGATGCAAACGCTCACCAGCGTGGGGCTGCTCGGCGCATGAACGCGCACAGCCTCAACCAACGCCACCTCGGCGGATTCTCGATCAGCGTTCTCGCGATCCATCACGTGCTCATACCAGGGCCGTCAGGCCACGAGCTTTGTTGGGTCGCGCCGATGGCTCACGCCATCAGGCTCGCTCCCGTCCGGTGCACCCCGCCCCGACGACGCCTCCAAAGCACAGTTCGTGATGGCAGGTCTCCTGGCTCGCGGGTCGCTGCCATCAGCCGCCTTCCCGGGGAATTCCCAGTGGCACCGGCTTGAGGCTCGTCGCTTACAGTTGCGGGGGCAGCGCCGGCGTTGAGCGAACTCGCACCGGCTTCCCTTTTCACCTCCCACGCGGGAGGACCATCACGGATGACGCTAGCCGTCGGGGTAGCCGGGGTCAACAGGTGTCGCTCGGGTCAACCGCCGTTGGCTGCGGGCGCGGAGAATTGCTGTCGCAACCGGCGCCAGCCGATGACTACGCCGGTCAGGCTGAACAGGAACCCGAGGCCGCACAATATGACAATCAATGCGCTGCGCAGCGTTGGGTGGGCCTTCAGCGCGGGAATGTCCATCGTATGCAAGGCATTATAAAGCCAGCGATAGGCGCGCGACGAGCGATCAGACCGTTCCAGCAATGCGCCGCTGGCGCCGTCGACATGGTACCAGACGCCACCGCATACCGAGCGATAGACCGGCGCATCCAGCGTCGATGAAGGGATCACATAGCTGTCGTCGGCCGCGATGATAGATGGAGCCTTACAACGGGCCGCGATCCGGCCGACGGCGGCGCTGACTTCATCGGCTTCCAAGAACGCCTGTAGCGCACGCGCCGTAGCGCCGAGAGCGACCAAGCGCTGCGTATCAAGTCCCGTTCGCTCGCGCCGATAGAGTTTTCCATTGAACGGGAACCAGTCGATCTCCTTGGCCGCCGCAGACCGCCGCCATTCCGCTTTCGACAATTCATTCCATGCCGGCACGCCGGCGAGCTTTGCGGTTTCCCCGGAAGACGGCGCCCCCGTCGAAAACAGCCGGCCGCTGTCCATCGACAGCCAACCGCTGAAGATCCAGCTCACCACGAAGACCATGCAGGCGAGCCCAAGCAGGTGATGCCATTTGTGCCAATCCACGTACGGAGACATGCCCGTCCCCGACCCCGGCTTGATTTTGAGAATGCCAAGCAGGTTGCCGGCAAGCGCCGCGATCAATGCCGCGAGCGACAACGACCACACCATTATATTCCAGATCCCTGCCCGGCTGCGCAGCACGATGGGGTAAATCCAGTGCGCGACGCTGCCGATGTAATTCCATCCTCGTTCGCGCCGCGTGGTGTCGCCAACGACCTCGCCGGTCGACGAAGAGACGTAGAGTTCGGTGCCCCCAACATCATTGAGTGCGATCCGGTAGAGCGGACGATGGCGATTGAACGCACCTGAGACGGTCCACTGGTCGATGGCCGTCAATTCGGCAGACGCCGTCTGCGTGACATCGATCTTGCGACGGCGTGCATGGTCGGTGGCAATCGCCAGCGCCAGATTTTTCGATCGCACGGCGGCATCCGATAGATCATCCGCACCGAGCGCCT
This sequence comes from Bradyrhizobium sp., assembly GCA_050726155.1. Taxonomy (GTDB): domain Bacteria; phylum Pseudomonadota; class Alphaproteobacteria; order Rhizobiales; family Xanthobacteraceae; genus Bradyrhizobium. The sequence continues at coordinate 816 of JBOHIT010000643.1, read as the reverse complement.
TTATGCCGAAGCCGCTGGAAACCAGGTAGACCGGCCTGTCGACACGCTGCAGCAGACGCACGCGCGCGGCGCCCTCGACCATGCCTGCGGCTTCCGCCGGGCTGCGCAGGCCCGGCGATCCCTCGATCAGCGCTAGTCCTGCGATCCGCTCCGCTTCCGTCAACGCCGGAAACGGCACGAAATGCATGACGATACCGCTGGCAAACCACATCGCAAACAGCAGGCAGAACAGGATGCCAAGCCAGCGATGAACCAGGGTCAGAACGCGCATGCGCCCGTGAATATCACCACTTGAACGAGGCAGCCACCTCGTAGCTTCGCGGTGCGCCGAGGATGATCTGGTCGGTATATCCGGGATCGCCCCAGGCAGCGTATCGCTTGTCCGTCAGGTTCTTGACCCGGAAGGCAAGCCGGGTCCGCTCGATGCTGTTGAACACCGTCTTGGGTATGTCGACGAAGGCATAGGCGTCGAAGGTCGTGTAGCTGTTCATCGTGACCAGATTGTCCTGGTAGTTGAACCGGTCTCCGACGTGACGCATCGACGCTCCGATTTCGACCGGCCATGCGGTTTCAAAGCGGTAGGACGTGCCCGAGTTGAAGATGAATTTTGGCGTGTTGGGCGGTGTCATGCCGGAATACGACTGAGAATCGCCATTGCCGTCGATATAGTCGAAATTGACAAATCGCGATTGAACGAACGCGGCGTTGCCCCAGAGTTTCAGGCCGCCGAACGGATTCACCGCGGTGGCCAGTTCGAAGCCTCGGGAGGCGATCTTTCCCGCGACGTTGAACAGTCGGCCGGTCTCCGGGATGTAG
>JBOHIT010000642.1:0-4610 GCA_050726155.1 Bradyrhizobium sp. | reverse complement strand
CGAACCATCTGGTCGGCGTGACGCGGGTCGACGCCGAGATTGATCGCGATCTCGATCGTCTCGTCGAACTTCGACTTGGCGCGTTCCTTGACCATCTTGATGGCATCCACCAGCGAATAGAGCGTCTCGCGGTCGACGCCCTCGCGGGCCTTCTTCAAACGTTTTCCGATTGCCATGATCCGTTACCCCGCAACTTCCAGACCCATCGAACGGGCGGAGCCCTCGACCATCTTCATGGCCGACTCGACGGAATCGCAATTGAGATCCTTCATCTTCTTCTCGGCGATCTCGCGCACCTGCGCTTTGGTCACCAGGCCTGCCTTGTCGCGGCCCGGGGCTTTCGAACCGGACTGGATCTTGGCGGCCTGCTTGAGGAAGAAGGACATCGGCGGGGTCTTCATCTCGAAGGTGAACGAACGATCGGCGTAGATCGTGATCACCACCGGAATCGGGGTGTTCTTTTCTTCCTTCTGCGTCTGGGCGTTGAACGCCTTGCAGAATTCCATGATGTTGAGACCGCGCTGACCAAGCGCGGGACCGATCGGGGGCGAAGGATTCGCTGCACCCGCCGGCACCTGCAATTTCAGGTATCCGGTCACTTTCTTTGCCATACGTCACTCCTCATGTTGCTCCGGATCATCCGGAAGCTTCACAGGTCCGTGGTGCGGTTCAACGGATGACTGGCGATCATCCATCTCCTCCCACGGCACTTTTCAAGCGGCGATACCGCTTGAGTACGATCAGACCTTCTCGACCTGACCGAATTCCAGTTCGACGGGCGTGGCGCGGCCGAAGATCGACACTGCGACCTTCACGCGGCTGCGCGCCTCGTCGATTTCCTCGACCACGCCGGAGAACGACGCGAACGGGCCATCGGCGACGCGGACATTCTCGCCGATTTCGAACGACACCGACGCCTTCGGACGTTCGACGCCTTCCTGCACCTGGTGCAGGATCCGCATCGCTTCGGATTCCGAGATCGGCATCGGCTTGTTTTCGGCGCCGAGGAAGCCGGTCACCTTGGGCGTGTTCTTGATCAGATGGAACGCCTCGTCGGTCAGCTTCATCTTCACCAGCACGTAGCCCGGGAAGAATTTTCGCTCGGCGTCGATCTTGCGGCCGCGGCGGACTTCGGTGACCTTTTCGGTCGGAACCAGCACCTGCTCGAACAGTTCCTCGAGCCCGCGCTGCTTCGACTGTTCGCGGATCGATTCCGCGACCTTCTTCTCGAAATTCGAATAGGCGTGGACGATATACCAGCGCTTGTCCATCATTTGGGTTCCGGTGCTCATCAGTGGACGCCCAGCAAGAAAGTGACGAGGTAGCGGATGACCTGATCCGCGGCGAAGAAGAAGATCGACGCCAACGCAACCATCACAAACACCATGATCGTGGTGATCGTCGTCTCGCGGCGGGTCGGCCAGGTGACCTTGGCGGTCTCCGAGCGCACTTCCTGCAGGAATTTGAACGGGCTGAAAGCCATCGTTTGGTGTCCGCGTCCTTCGTGAGACGAATGCAAATTTAGGTGAATCCGAACAGCCCTCTAGCGCCCAGCCCTCTCTCGAAGGTTGAGCCGCCAAGCGGGCTCGATTGTTCGGGGGATTTCAAAGCCGCGCCGGATATCCGTGTTTAACGGGCCGGCAGCAGGTGGCGGGTATCTACTGCCAGTCCGGCAAAAGGTCAAGGTATGGCCGGCCGACAGACCGGGCCGCCGGGTCGGTAACCCACCCCGAACCGGCCCGATCGCCTTGGTTAACCCATGATGCCGGGCTCGGCTCAAATCCGAACCCGGCGTTGCCTGGATCTTAAAAGTTCCCGCGCATCCTGACCGTCCCATAGACGGATCATGAGATGATGATGCTGAGGCAAGACCAATCCGGCCAGGAAAGCGCGTCAGGCGAAACGGCATGGGCCGTTCTCGAAGCGGCCAACGACCTCGGCGATACCATCACGGTCGAGGCCTGCCGGCGCGTCATCGACGCGAATCTGCGTGGCGATGCGCCCGCGTCTTCGGATATGGCTGTTGTGATCGCGTTCTTCGGCTAGGTCCGGAACGACAGCAGGAAGTTCGCGCAAGTCCTTGATTTGGCTGGCAGGGGCGGCAGGGCTCGAACCTGCGACAACCGGTTTTGGAGACCGGTACTCTACCAACTGAGCTACACCCCTACGAGAAACCATGCGTCGCCGCCGGTTTCGGCCCGTTTCAAGCATAGGGTATGCCCCGATTGCAAGGGCGAAGCCGTTAGCGGCCCTCTGGAAATCGGTAACCGCCCTGTTCAAGTCAAGGGTTCTGCGCCAAACTTCCGCTCCCACCACAAACAACAAGAGCGATCGGGAGAGACCATGAACGCGCAAACCGCCCCCAAACACGCAAGCCCGCCGCAGACCCCGTCCCTGCCCCACGCCAAGCCCGAACAGATCGGGCTCTCGACCACCCGGCTGCAGCGGATGTCGGACGCGTTCAAGCGCGAGGTCGACAAGGGAACCCTGCCCGGCGCGACCGTTTTGGTGGCCCGCCGTGGCCAGATCGGCTGGTTCGACGCGATCGGTCGCCAGGCGCCCGCGGCTTCCGCGCCGATGGCGCAGGACAGCATCTTCCGCATCTTCTCGATGACCAAGCCGATCGTCTCGATCGGCATCATGATGCTGATCGAGGACGGCCACTTCCTGCTCAGCGACCCCGTCGCGAAATTCATTCCGGAATTCGCCGATCAGAAGGTCGGCGTCGAGAACAACGGCAAGCTCGATCTGGTGCCAGTGAAGCGGCAGATGACGGTGCAGGACCTGCTGCGGCACACTTCGGGTATCACTTACGACCACACCGGCAACGGGCTGGTGCAACAGCTCTATCAACAGTCGCGGCTGCGCAGCCGCAAGATCACCAATGCCGAACATGCCGTGATGGTCGCCGGCATGCCGCTGATCTGCCAGCCCGGCGCGGAATGGAATTACAGCCGCTCCACCGACATCCTCGGCCGCATCCTCGAAGTCGTCTCCGGCAAGTCGCTGGGCGCCTTCCTGACCGAGCGGATCCTGGCGCCGCTGCAAATGGCCGAGACCGCCTTCCATACCGACGAGGCAAATGCCGGCCGGCTGGCCGAGGCGTTCCCGACCGATCCCTGGAACGGCGACAAGGTCCAGCTCTTCAACATGCTGGAGAAGCCGGTAATGGAATCCGGCGGTGGCGGGCTGGTCTCGACCACGATGGACTACGCCCGCTTCAGCCAGATGCTGCTCAACGGCGGCGCGCTCGACGGCGTCAGGATCGTCGGCCGCAAGACGCTGGAACTGATGGCGTCCGATCACCTCGCCCCGTCGGTCAAGGTCAACTCGCCCCTGATGCCGGCCGGCCACGGTTTTGGCCTCGGCTTCGCCGTCCGCACCCATGACGGCATGGCGCCGTTCCCGGGCTCGCGCGGCAACTTCTTCTGGAGCGGCATGGCCGGAACCTTCTTCTGGATCGACCCGAAGGAGGACCTGTTCGCGGTGTTCATGATGCAGGGCCCGGGCCAGCGCGAATACATCCGCACCATGCTGCGGAATATGGTTTACGCCGCGGTGGAGTGACGGTTGCTGTCGTCACCCGCGAAAGCGGGTGACCCAGTATTCCACAGACGTCAGTAATAGAACCGAGAAGCCGCGGCGTACTGGATCACCCGCCTGCGCGGGTGATGACAGTTTTTATGCGGCACGTTCATCGCCCTTCAACTGATCGTCGCCCCGCCATCGATCACGATGGTCTGGCCCGTCATGAAGTCGCCGGCCTTCGATCCCATCAACACCGCAGCACCCGCGATTTCGTCGGGGATGCCGATGCGCAGCAACGGCGAGCGCGCGGTCGAGGCCTTGAGAGTCTCCGGATTATCCCACAGCGCCTTGGCGAAATCGGTCTTGATCAGGCCTGGCGCGATGCAGTTCACGCGGATGTTGTGCTTGCCGTATTCGCAGGCAAGGTTGCGCGCGAGCTGCATGTCGGCGGCCTTCGAGATCGCATAGGCGCCGAGCACGGTCGACCCCTTGAGGCCGCCGATCGAGGACACGATCACGATCGAGCCGTCCTTGCGCTCGATCATCTGCGGCACCACCATCGAGATCAGCCAGTTGTTGGCGACGATGTTGTTGTCGAGGATCTTGCGGAACTGGTCGTCCGAGATGCCGCCGAGCGGACCATAGTAAGGGTTGGATGCGGCGTTGCAGACCAGCACATCGATCTTGCCGAAGGCGCGATTGGATTCATCGACGAGGTTCTGCAAGTTTTCCTTGCTGGAAATATTGGCCGCGATCGCCACCGCCGTGCCCTTGCCGAACTTGTCGTTGATCTCTTTCGTCACGGCATCGCAGACGTCCTGCTTGCGCGAGGAGACGACCACCTTGGCGCCATGCTCGGCCATGCGCTCGGCAATCGCCTTGCCGATGCCGCGCGTGGAGCCGGTGATGACGGCGACTTTGCCCTTCATGTCGAACAAGCTCATGTCGCTCTCCCAGTTGTTGATCCAGCGGTCCGCCGGTTCTCGTTTTTCAGATTCAAACTAAGCAGCCTTTGTGGTTTTCGACAACAAAGGCATCCGGGATCAAGCAAGCTTGGCCCGGGATCAAGCAAGCTTGGTCGC
>JBOHIT010000641.1:0-6003 GCA_050726155.1 Bradyrhizobium sp. | reverse complement strand
CTGTAGCAGAGGGCGTGATGCGTCTCACAGACTAAATGGTGCGGACACTATATCGCTGGCGGTGGTTTCGTAACAGTTCGACGTGTCAATCAACGGGAGAACCGCTATGGTTGGATACACCAATGGCCGGGACGTCCGCGCCCTCGGCGACCACGAACTCGATCATATTGCTGGAGGCAAGGTGCTGGAAGTCGGCATCGGGCCGGTGACGATCCAGATCAATCCCGACAGCGGCTGCTTTGCGATCTGGTACGGCAAGGAATTCGTCGGCGGCGCCTGCAAGAAATAGCGCCCTGTTCCCTGGGTTCTGGACTTGAACCGCGAACTCTCGAACAATGCGGCTTGGCTTCATTTGTGTTGGGCAGTCTTCGAGAGGATTTTATGTTGGTTCGATTGATGGTTTCTGGCGCCCTCCTGATTTCTGTCACCGCGCCGTTGTTCGCCCAGCAAGGCGACAAGCGGACGTGGCGGCTCAAGAGCGAGGCCGGCCAATCCTGGCTGACCTACGGCACCGATAACGCCGAAGACACGCCGATTACGTTCAGCTGCAAGGCCGGACGGGGCACGGTCGAGGCCTTCATCAACGAGACCAGCGCCGGCGTGAAGGCCGGTCGGTCGATGTTGGCATCGCTGACAGCCGACAGCGTCACCGCGAAATTGCCGGGGCGCACCATGACGAATGAAGAGGCTGGTACCCCGAGCTTCAAAGGCGCGATGACGGCGAGTGATCCTTTGTTCGCGGCGCTTCGGCAGGCCAAACAGCTCGTGATGACGGTAGGGCCTTCCCGCCAGCAGGTGCCGCTGAAGGAAATCGGCGACAAGGGCGACAAGTTCGTGGGCCTGTGCGCGAAGCGTTAGCGCGCTGATGCGCGGCGGCGCTACCCGGGATTAAAAATTCTGCCGGCGTATCAAGCCAATTGCCCGTCGGGCAAATCAATTCCGATTTTCGGAAGTTATGTCAAGCCCTGAAATCAAAAATATTTCGCTTTATCCGAAGTAAAATCAATGGCAGATATTGTCCGTCCCGCCCGACATGAGGGGCGCTCGCGATCGCTACGAACGTGCGGCGGGATGCGGTGGACGCGGAGGCCATGACAGCGATCGTGGCTGACGCGTACGGTGAAGTCGTGTGGTCCTGACGTCGCGGTGCTGGCGTCAATGCACCTGGAGGCAACTGCTTCCCAGGGCGCAACGGAGGCAAAAGAGCCGTTCTCCGGGGAGAGCACGCTATAAGCCGTAAAGCCATTGCGCAGGGAATGTCGGATGTTCTCCGCTGCCCTGTATGCTCGTGGGCGCACCTCTTTGTGCACATTGCTCGCGAGATCGCGGGTGCAGCGCGCATCCGGCATTCCCTGCGCCCTCTGATTGGAGAGGGCGCGAAGTTTCTGGCAAAGCTCGGGCGCATTGCGTCGCGAGAATGCTTACCGCTGTCATCGTCCGCGAAGGCGGACGATCAGTATTCCAGAGGCGCCGATGATTGAGCCGAGAAGCCGCGGCGTACTGGGTCCCCCGCTTTCGCGGAGGACGACAGTTGTGGACGTCATTGCGAGGAGCGAAGCGACGAAGCAATCCATGTCCCAGCAGCGGTGCCATGGATTGCTTCGCTTCGCTCGCAATGATGGAGAAGACGTTACTCCGGCGCTGCCCCCACCGGTGGCCCACCTGGAGGGCGGTGCAGATAGGTGATCGATGCATAGGCGCCGACCCACGAACCGACCGCCGCGAACGCAACATAGACCCAATTCTCGGTGTAGCTGATGACCGCGTACGACGACAGCAGATACCAGATGCTGCTCCAGGTCGCCGCCGGCACGCGCTTGCGCGCCACCACCGCCGAGGTGAACATGACATAGACCGCATCGGTGGCGGCGGTTGCTAACAAGACCGCTCCGGCGGTCAGGGGTTCGACGGCGGCCATTGCATCTCCTTCAGGGGTAAGGCAGAGGATTGGGAAAACGTTAGGGAAGAGAAACGGCCATGCAAAGCCCAAGAAAAAGCCCCCGTGAAATTCTCGGCGATATCTGGACGTCAGCCGGCGGCGAAGCTTCCGCGCTCGACGCGGTCACGCTGACCGGCGAAGAGCCGCAACTGCCGTCGTCATTTCGTGTCGCCGCCGCGGCGCAGGCCAGCGTCGCCGCGACGGGCCTTGCCGCCGCCGGGATCTGGAAATTGCGCAGCGGTCAATCGCAGGACGTTGCCGTCGACATGCGCCATGCCGTGGTTGAATGCCGCTCCGAACGTTATTTGCGCGTCGACGGCAACCCGCCGCCGCCGGCCTGGGATGCGATCGCCGGCGTTTACAAAACCCGTGACGCGCGCTTCGTGCGTCTGCACACCAATTTCAGGCATCACCGCGACGCCGTCTGCAAGGTGCTGAACTGCAAGCCGGAGCGCGACGAGGTGCAGGCTGCGCTGATGCAATGGGACGCAGAGGCGTTCGAGACCGCGGCCTACGCCGCCGGCGGCGTGGTCGCGATGATGCGCTCAAACGAAGAATGGTCGGCGACGCCGCACGCCAAAGCGCTCGCCGAATTGCCGCTGATCACGATCGAGAAGATCGGCGACGCCGCGCCAAAACCGTGGCCGAAGGGCGATCGTCCGCTCGCCGGCATTCGCGTGCTCGATCTGTCGCGCGTGATCGCGGGTCCCGTCGCCGGCCGCACGCTCGCGGCGCACGGCGCCGATGTGCTGCTGATTTCCGGCCCCGATCTTCCGGCTATTCCCTGGCTCACCATCGATACCGGACGCGGCAAGCTGACGAGCTTTGTCGAACTCAAGAGCGAGCAGGGCCGCGAAGTGTTTCGAGATCTATTGGCCGGGGCCGATATCGTTTCGCAGGGCTACCGGCCCCGCGCGATTGCCGGCCTCGGCTTCGCCCCTGGAGAGGCAGCCCGTATTTCTCCGGGGATCGTCTATGTAACGCTGTCGGCTTATGGTCATGCCGGACCTTGGGCGGAGCGCCGGGGATTCGACTCGCTGGTGCAGACTTCCATTGGCTTCAACCATGCCGAAGGGCAGGCGGCCGGTGTCGATGGCCCGAAGGAGTTACCGGCGCAGATGCTTGACCACGCCACCGGTTACTTCATGGCGTTCGGCGCCATGATGGCCAAGGCGCGGCAATCACGAGAAGGCGGCAGCTGGCACGTTCGGGTGTCGTTGGCGCAGACGGGTCGGTGGCTGTGGAATCTCGGCCGTGTCACCGACGGTTTAAAAACCGAGGATTTGAAGGGGGAGACGGTGATGCCTTTGATCGAGGAGGTGGCTTCCGGCTTTGGTGCACTGCGGTCGGTGCGGCATTCGGCGTTGTTGTCGAAGACCCCGGCATTCTGGGCCCGCCCGGCGATGCCGCTTGGCAGTCATCCACCACAATGGCCGGCGCGAAATTAATCATTCAGCCTGCGTTCAGGCCCACTTCTCCAAATTTTAACGGCTGTGTTCGTTTTTTAGCTTGTTTGAAATGCCGATTGAGCACTATTACCGCACGGTGAGGCAAATTGTCGCCATTGCTGGTTTGAATGGATCGCATGCGTAACGTTTTTAATCAGCAATTCCAAGCAGTTAGCATCCGGCGAACGGTGATCGCCGGTGCTGTGCTCGCGTTTGTGGGCACCGGCGTCTATGCCTTCATTCAGCTCACCGCCAACAAGCCCGGCCATTCCGAGGTCTCGAGCCAGTCCCGCAAGGGCGGACAGCAGCGCTACAAGCCGTCGGCGGCCGAATGGGCCAGCCTGACCATCCAGCCTTGCACTGAGCGGGGCTTCCGGGCCGAGCACGTCACCGAAGGCAAGATCGCGATCGATGAGGATCGCTCGACGCCGGTGTTCTCGCCCTATGCCGGCCGCGTCACCAAGCTTCTGGTCCGGCCCGGCGACAACGTCGCCAAGGGCCAGCCGCTGTTCGTGATCGAGGCCGCCGACAACGTTCAGGCGCAAAACGATTTCATCGGCGCGATGACCGCGATGAACAAGGCGAAGTCCGCGCTCGATCTGGCGCAGTTGCAGGGCCAGCGCGCCAAGGACCTGTTCGAAGGCAAGGCCGTTCCGCTCAAGGACTATCAGCAGAGCCAGGCGACGCTGATCCAGGCGCAGAACGACATGCGCTCGTCGCAGACGGCGATGGAAGCGGCGCGCAACAAGCTGCGCATTCTCGGCCTTACCGACGAGGACATCGCGACCTTCCAGGAGAAGGGCCGCATCAATCCGGAAACCACCATCTTCGCGCCGATCGCCGGCACCGTGGTCCAGCGCAAGATCGGTCCCGGGCAGTATGTGAATTCCGGCGCCGCCGATCCGGTCTATGTGATCGGCGATCTCTCCACCGTCTGGATGGTCGCCTTCGTGCGCGAAACCGACGCCGCCAATGTGGCGGTCGGGCAGGACGTCGCCTTCAACGTGCTGGCGGTGCCGAACCATACCCTGACCGCGCGCATCAATTACGTTTCCACCGCCATCGATCCGGCGTCGCGCCGCCTCCTGGTCCGCGCCACCATCGACAACAAGGATGGCGTGCTCAAGCCGGAAATGTTCGCCAATGTGACGATCTATTCGCCGAGCGATCATCCGGCGATCGGCGTGCCGAAGACGGCGTTGATCTACGAGGGCGACCAGGTCCGGATCTGGGTTGCGCATGAGGACAAGACGATCGAGTTGCGCCAGATCAAGGCAGGCCTCGCCAATGGCGATCTCGTCGAAGTGATCGGCAACCTGAAGCCCCGCGAACTGATCGTGACCAAGGGTGCGCTGTTCATCGATCGGGCGGCGTCCGGCAGCTGATCCCCTCAAGGCGTTTTCGAGCGAAGTGAACACGATGCGCGCGAAGGCGCGTCAAAACAAAAAACTGAAGCCGACGCTGATCCATCGGGACCGACGGGCCTCTCATTGAAAGCTCGATCTGAATGGATCGCCTCGTCGCCCTTGCCGTAAGCCGCCGCTATTTGATGGTCGGCATGTTCATCGCGGTCATGGTCGGCGGCGTGATCGCATTCAAGCAGCTCAACATCGAGGCCTATCCCGACCCGACGCCGCCGATGGTCGATATCGTGACGCAAAGTCCGGGACTGTCGTCGGAGGAGATCGAGCGCTACATCACGATCCCGATCGAGACCCAGGTTGCCGGCATCAAGAACCTGCGCACCATCCGCACCATCTCGCTGTACGGCCTGTCCGACGTCAAACTGCAGTTCTCGTTCGATTACACCTATGACGAGGCGCTGCAGCAGGTGCTGAACCGGCTGTCGCAATTGGCACCGCTGCCGGGCAATGTGCAGCCGGGCATATCGCCGCTCAGCCCGACCGGCGAGATTTTTCGCTACCGGCTGAAGGGTCCGCCGAACTACAGCGTGCTCGACCTCAAGACGCTGCAGGACTGGGTGTTGCAGCGCCGCTTCCGCGCCGTGCCCGGCGTGGTCGACGTCACCGGCTGGGGCGGCAAGACCAAGACCTATGAGCTGCAGGTCGATTTCAACAGGCTGGTCGCCTACGGACTGACGCTGCCGCAGGTGCTGCAGGCCGTCAGCAATGCCAACATCAATGTCGGCGGCAACACCGTCAATATCGGCGCGCAATCCGCCGTGGTGCGCGGCGTCGGCCTGATCCGCTCGATCGACGACCTCAACAACACCATGGTCTCGCAATCGGGCGGCAATCCGGTGCTGGTCAGCGACATCGCCAATGTCACGATCGGGGAGAAGCCGCGGCTCGGCATTGCCGGCATCGACAATGACGATGACATCGTCCAGGGCATCGTCCTGATGCGGCGCGGCGAGCAGAGTTCGCCGACCATCGCCCGCGTCGAGCAGCTCGTTCGCAGCATCAACAATTCCAGCATCCTGCCGCCGGGCGTGAAGATCGAGCGGATCTACGACCGCAAGGACCTGATCGATCTCACCACCCACACCGTGCTGCACAACATGGTGGTCGGCATCCTGCTGATCGTGCTGCTGCAATGGGTATTCCTCGGCGACCTCCGCAGCGCGCTGATCGTGGGCGCGACGATCCCGTTCGC
>JBOHIT010000640.1:0-5346 GCA_050726155.1 Bradyrhizobium sp. | reverse complement strand
CTGAAGACGTTGATCGGCTCAGCGGATGTGTTCATGGAGAACCTCAACCCCTCGAAGCTGAAGGCCCTCTCGATTGACGAGCACACTCTGCGGACACAATTCCCGCGATTGATCTACTGCGCATTGTCCGGATTCGGCTTAAATGGCCCAGACCACGATATTCCGGGTTACGACCTTGCAGCACAGGCACGCTCAGGAATCATGTCTGTCACCGGGCCTTTAGGAGGCAACCCCCAGCGTGTCTCCACCGCGCTCTCGGATGTCGTAACCGGAATGTGCGCGGCTCTTGCGGTTGCCGCGGCGGTGGTACGTCAACGCGACGACGGGCGAGGAGACCTGATCGACGTATCCCTCCTAGATTCCGACCTTGCCTTGATGGCGCCACGGATAGCTGCTTTCATGGCCGGCGATCGCGAACCAGTACCCAGCGGAGGTACCGATTCTGTGCTCGCCGTTTACCAGACCTTCTGCACTAGCGACCGTGATGTGGCGATCGCTATAGGCAATGACGTGCTGTGGCAGCGATTCTGCGTAGCAACCGCATTGCCTGATCTCGCCAGCGACGAACGGTTAAGAGACAACGCCGGCAGGCGTGGGCACAGGGCCGAGGTGATTGCCAGAGTCAGTTCAAAACTGAGCGAGCGGAAAGCCGAAGAGTGGCTGACCATCCTGGGCGCGCACGGGATTCCGTGTTCACTCGTAAAGTCGCTGTCCGAAGTGGTCCAGGATCCTCAGGTGGTCGCACGCGGGGCAGTGATGGCAGTCCCAGGTTCAGACCAACAACTCCACAGCGTTCACAGTCCGTTCCGGCTCGGATCCATACCAACGCCTCGGAACGAAAGGTTCCCAAAGTTGGGCGACGATACGTCCACGGTTCTAGACGAACTGGGATTTTCTCGGTCGGAGATTGCCGCCATGATCGCAACCGGAGCCGTCTACCAGAACCAGCCATCGGGTGCGCTCGCATGACCAGTCCCGCGCTCCAAATCGACATCGACAACTACGTCGCCACACTTCAAATATCACGCCCGCAGGTCTTCAACGCTCTTAATGCCGAGCTGATGAACGATATCGAATCAGAAGTTCGGCAATTCCAAACCAACCCAGCGGTTCGCGCCATCGTGATCACCGGCAGTGGCTACAAATCATTCAGCGCCGGGGCTGACCTTGGCGAACTGGCCGGACTAGATCAACACGCCGCCCAAAAATACATGCAGTCCGGTCAGCGGACGATGCGAACTATCGAGCAGAGCACCGTTCCCGTCATCGCCGCCGTCAACGGCCTCGCGCTCGGGGGTGGTTTCGAGCTGGTCCTTGCTAGCACTTTCGCCGTGCTATCGACCAACGCATCCCTTGGACTACCCGAAGCCGGACTTGGCCTCATCCCCGGATACGGCGGAACGCAGCGGCTGACCCGCCGCGTCGGAGCGGGCGTCGCACGATTCGCAATGCTCACTGGACGCCGAATCGAGGCCCACCGGGCCTACGAGCTCGGGCTCGCCGCCATACCTCCAGTAGAACCTTCGGAGCTGCAATCCGTTACGAGCGAGATCGCGATCTCGATCAGCGAGCGTGGCCCACGAGCGGTCGAGGCAATCTTGAGGGCCGTCGATATGGGGCGCGATGCACCGATCGATTCCGCTCTTGCTCTGGAAACGATCCTAGCCGCGACGGCCATCTACGGAGACGAATCCGCCGAAGGTATCCGCGCATTCAACGAGAGGAGGACACCCAATTTTGCCGATATCAAGTCATAGAGAACGAAACGCTCCATTGTTTGACGACTTTAGATATTGATCTGCAAGCAATGTCATATTCCCAGGAGAAGTTATGAAATTGACCGACAGCCCAGTTGCAGTCGTCGGCGCCGGCACGATGGGCGCCGGAATAGCTACCGTGACCGCAAGATCGGGACACTTGACCACAATCTACGACCTCGACGAAAGACGCGTGGAGCGCGGACTAGAAACCGTCGAAGCATTTTTCAAGAAGAGCGTCTCACTCGGCAAATTAAGCGCCGACGAGGGGGCCGCAGCCGCAGAGCGAGTTACCGGAACAACTGAAATCAAAGATCTGCACAACGCCGGGGTGGTCATTGAAGCGATAGTCGAGAATCTTGCCGCGAAGAGAGATCTTTTCGCCCAGCTGGACGCAGTCATATCATCAACAGCATTGCTACATACCAACACGTCGACATTATCTATAACGGCGATAGCAGCCGGCTCACGATACCCCGAGAGAGTAGTGGGTACCCACTATTGCAACCCTGCTCCACTAATGAAATTAGTCGAAGTGGCAGACGGAAGACACACTGCAACGTGGGCGAGGGAGGCGAGCATAGAACTCCTGAACAGTTTTGGCAAGAGCTCCGTTGTCACGAAGGATCGCCCTGGATTCATCGTAAATCGCATACTCATTCCGTGGGAAAATAGTTGCATCGCCGCTCTTGATGCCGGCCTCGGCAGTAAAGAATCGATTGACACTGCAATAACCGGAGCCCTAGGACATCCGATGGGGCCTTTTAAACTTCTGGATATTGTTGGTCTGGATATACACCAGCAGGTCGCCACTCGACTATATGAACAACTGCGAGATCCACGATTCTATCCACCGCCACTGGTTGAACGGATGGTGGCCGCGGGCGATTTGGGCCGGAAGTCCGGGCGAGGCTTTTATACGTATGACGACAGCAGGTTGTTCGGATCATGATTGATACCTTCACTACCACTAGAAAATCCCATTCAAACCCAGAGAGTAACCATCATGCCTGATTTCGATCACATCGCGGTCCTCGGCTTCGGCACTATGGGAGCTGGAATTGCACAGCTCGTAGCCCAGCCCGGTTGCTCGATCACTGTGCTCGACAGCGACGCCGACCGCATAGAAGTCGGCCGGACAATTGTCTCCGAGTCTGTCGCAGCGGGAGTAAAGCGGGGCAAGGTAACCGAAGATCAGCGCGCAGACATCAGCGACGGAATCACAGCCACCACCAAAGTCGAAGATCTCGCGCAGGCTCAACTCGTCATCGAAGCCGTCACCGAACGCCGAGATATAAAGACAGCACTGCTGGCGAGGATCTCCGAAGTGGTCTCAGCCGAGACAATAATTGCGACAAACACGTCTGCGCTTTCGGTAACCGATCTGGCGGGATCGGTATCGAATCCCGAACGCTTCGCGGGACTACACTTCTTTAACCCGGCACCGGTGATGAAGGTGATCGAAATTGTGCGTGCTTTGCAGACTGCAGATACCACCATCGATCAACTCAATCAATTTGTACACTCAATTGGCAAGAATCCGGTGAACGTAAAGGATCGGCCAGGATTCCTGGTGAATTACTTGTTGATGCCCTACCTGAATGATGTGATCCAAGCTTATGACGATGGGCTGGCAACCGCCGAAGATATCGACACCGCCGCGAAGCTCGGACTGGGTTACAAACTCGGTCCCTTCGAACTTCTCGATCTGATCGGCCTCGATGTGCACCACCATGCCACTCGGAGCGCCTATGAGGCGACATTTGATTCTCGGTTCGCGCCACCCCCGCTGCTCCAGCAGATGGTCGCTGCTGGATATGACGGCGACAAAAATGGACATGGCTTTCGCACGATAGAGGAGATTTCAAATGAAAGAATATGACGATATCATCGTAACTGTCGACGGAGCTGTCCTGACCGTCGTGATCAACCGGCCCGATAGCGGTAACAAGCTGCGAGCGCAAACATGCACTGAGCTATTAGTCGTTCTGCAAAATTTTCGACTTGATTCAACTTTACGCGCGATGGTGTTGACTGGCGTCGGCGAGAAGTTCTTTTGCATCGGCGGAGAGCATGACGAGCTGCTCTCACTTGATCAGTCCCAAGTGCTGCCAATGATCGATCTCTACCAGCAGATCGACACTATTGCCAAGCCCATTATCGCAGCTGTCAACGGTTACGCGGTGGGCGGAGGTAACGTGCTCCATACGGTTTGCGACCTCACCGTCGCCGCAGATAATGCGATATTCCGGCAAGTGGGCCCCCTCGTAGGTAGCTACGATGCGGGTTACGGGACGTGGTACCTCGAAGATACGATCGGCCGTAAACGTGCCAAAGAAATGTGGCTGCTGAACCGGAAGTATTCGGCACAAAAGGCCTGTGAGATTGGGCTCGTCAACGAGGTCGTTCCAGCCGCGGAGTTACTCGTTTATTCTCAGGATTTGGCCAAAGAGATATCGCAGAAAAGCCCCCTTGCGCTCGGAGCGCTCAAGAGTGCGTTCTCTGCACGCCACAACGGGGTGTCAGGACAGGCACGGATGGCCCATGACCAACTTCTGACGATGTACTTACGCACAGACGAGGCGCACGAGGTCAGCGTGTCGTTCGCGGAGCGTCGCGCACCCGATTCGTCCGTATTTTGGCACTAGCACGCACTCGGTCGCCTCTGACGAGGCGGTGGCCTGGATTCGGCAGCGATAGATCGTCACGTTCACCTCCCGTTGTACGACCGGAACTCCCGACAGCTCCTGGCTGCCGTGTAAGGCACTGTTCGGGCCGATCGGGCTCCGCTCTACGACAGGAAGACGTTGTGGTGGAGCGACGTGTAACGGGAGCGCCTGTCGCACCATGGTCGACGAAGGAACTCGTTATGTGATCGTCGCGACCAGTCGGCCACCCTTCATCGGGTTCCAGCCCGCAGCAATAACCAGTGCCGGAGCTTGCTGCAGCGAACACACGCAGTGTCAAACCCGTTGTATGTCATGCGATTCGACCCCGGGGGCGGTGGGCTAGATCCATTGCAGCGCGGCGGTAGATGCGAGGCTGACGACTTTGCTCGACACCGAACCGCCGCCCCGTGCGTGAGTCCGCTCGGATGTTGGCTGCTGATGCATGGGTGCGATCAGCTGGCGGGACCGCCAATCTGGCATTGCTATAAAGAATTTCGGAACACTGACGGCGTATCGATGACGAATGTGCGGCGAGGTCTGGCACCCGAATCCCGGGTGATCCCGACGGTTACAAAGGAACTCGAACTGCGATGTGACGATGCCGTAGCGTCTGCGGAGCAGACCGTTAAGCACGTTGGAGAGGCGCGTCTTGCAATCCACCACTTCGTCGAAGAGGCGAACTGCATCCTGACGGACAGCACCGAAATCAGCCGCCAACGGCACGTACGATAACGGCATACAAACACGAAGGACCGGATGACCAGAGAACAACGCGCGACCGTGAACGACATGTTCCACCGCTCGCCGTCCACCGAGACAAAAACTATCCAAGCCATGCGGGCCGATTTCGCCGCGATGATGGCGACAATGCTTGTCGCCGAAGGTATTCAGATCACTCGCACGACGTTAAGTGATTGCCC
>JBOHIT010000639.1:0-6836 GCA_050726155.1 Bradyrhizobium sp. | reverse complement strand
CGGATAGACTGCGGGTCCGGACGGCGCCGCCGGTGCGGCAGCTTCCTTCGCAGGCGCGGCTTCCTTCTTGGCGGCTGCCTTGGGTGCGGCGGCCGGAGCGGCAGCGGGCGCAGCCGCAGGTGCTGCGGCAGGAGTTACCGCGGTGGCATCCGCGCCGCATTGGGCTTTGCGGAAGTCGTTCCACTTCTGGGCGCCGAGCGTGCCGGCGGTCTTGGCGGCCTGGTATTTCGCGCTGCATTCCTGCGAGGTAAGGGCCTGCGCCGGCGACGTCACCATGAACGCCGCAAAACCCGACACCGCCATTGCGCAGAGTAGTTTTGCTTGATTGGTCATCCTAAGGCTCCCTTGGACAGTTCTCTTGAACAGTTCTCTTGGACAATCATCCAGAACGCCCATCCTAGCGCAACCACAGCTTGCGACAACGCGCGGCGCGATTTCCCGTTCAAAATAAAGTGGCTGTCCAGACGCCTTATATTCCGGTCCATTCATTTAACGTTCAGCATCGCGGCGCGACGGTCGCGCCCTTGTTTTCAATCCGAGGTGCCCCATGACGAAGATATCTTCCCTTGTCACCGCGACCGCCATCGCTTCGCTGCTCTTGATGGGTGCCGCGTCGGCGCAAACCGCGGCGCCTGCCAAGACCGAGGGTACAAAGACCGAGGCGCCCAAGACCGAAACAAAAGCGCCGGCGGCAAAGAAGGCCGAGAAACCCAAGACGCCCGGCTCGCTGGAATGCTCCAAGCAGGCCGACGAAAAAGGGCTGAAGGGCAAGGAACGCAAGAAATTCCGGCAGGCCTGCAAGAAGGAATTTGCCGACAAGGAAAAGGCCGCTACCGGCGCGAAGTGATCGCCTGCTTTTTCCCGGTCAGGGACGGGTCTGCCGTGATGCGCAGGCCCGTGCGCATTGCAGCAATCGCGTGGCGCATTTGTCCCCTGATGCCGGATTTGCCATAAGGCGGCGTGAGCCTTATCCCCGCATCGATGAATTCGGCGATTCCGGACCGCGCCACGATTCTCGCCACGCTCGAGACGCTGGCCATCGGTAGCGCCGGCGGGTTGCTGTTTCTGTGGGCAGGACTGCCGGGCGGCCTGATATCGGGTGCGATGTTTGCGGTCGGCGGCGCCGCACTCGCCGGGCGGCCGCTGGCGATGCCGCCGATCCTGACCCAGACCGTGCTGGTGCTGCTCGGGATATCGCTGGGCTCGCTGGTGTCGCGGCAGCTGATCCAGCACATGAGCTCCTATCCACTGACCATCGCCCTGCTGGCGCTCGCCACCTTCTGCTCGACCTTTGGCAGCAGCCATTATCTGCAGCGCTTCCATGGCTGGGATCCGACGTCGGCCTTGCTGGCCGGCAGTCCCGGCGCACTGTCGCAGATCGTCATCCTCGCCGCCGAGAAGGGCGCCGACGTTGCCGGTATCGCGATGGTGCAGACCATGCGCGTGATCATCCTCACCGCCGCCCTGCCGATGCTGCTGGCGGTGACCGGCCTCGCTGCATCGGCACCGCCCACCATCGCGATATTGATCGCCTCGCCGCTCGAACTCGCCGCGTTGATTGCTGCATCGGTCGCGGTGGCGCTGGTGCTGCGGCTGATGAGCTTTCCGGCCAGCTGGATGTTCGGCGCGATGGTCGCCTCCAGCGTGCTGCATGGCACTTCGCTGATCGAGGGTGGGCTGCCGCCCTGGATGCGCGGCGTGGCGCTGGTCGGCATCGGCGCCCTGATCGGCACGCGGTTCGCGCGGATCAAGGTGTCGACCATGCTGAGCCATCTCAACGCCGGGCTGGGCTCGTTTGCGGTCGCGATCGTGATCTCGGCGATTTTCGTCGCCATCATCGCAGCTACCACGAATGTGCGGCTGGCCGATGTCATGGTGGCGTTCGCGCCGGGCGCGATGGACGCCATGCTGGCGCTGGCGCTGACCTTGCACATCGACCCGATCTTCGTCGGCGCGCATCATATTTCGCGTTTTGTGTTCGTCAGCATCACGACGCCCGGCATCGTCCATCTGTTCGGACGGCCGCAGGAAGATGTCGACGATTAAGTGCGCGTCTATTTTTTGACGCGCTTTCTTGACGCGAACCGGCGTCCACTTCGCTTGAAAACGTTATCGCTTCAGAACGGACTTGATGCCCCACGCCGCGATCGCGGCCATCAGCAGCGAGATCAGCACGTTGTAGCCGGCCAGCGACAGGCCGAGGAAGCGCCACTGCACCTCGTCGCAGCGGATCACCTTTACGGTATCGAGCCGCTGCAGCAGCGTGCCGGCGCTGCCGAGATCGACCAGCGGGCCGGAGCAATCGGTCGGGCCCGGCCAGAACTTCCATTCCACGCCGGCGTGGTAGCCACCGAGCCAGGCATTGTAGAGGGCGGCGATCGCGAGCAGCGCAAGGCCGGCCAGCAGCAGCGGGCGCGGCGCGTCCCGGGAGGCCGCCAACGCGACGAGAAAACCGAGCGGGAAGGCCAGATAATAGGCATAGCGCTGTTCGAGGCAGAGCGGACAGGGCCGGATATCCAGCACCAGCTGGAAGAACCAGGCGCCCGCCAGCGTCGCCGCGGCGATGATGGCTATCGCCAATGCCGCCAGGGCAGCGGGATTGGCACCGAGACCGGCATGCGACGGATTTGCGGTGGCATCGAGCGTCACGGGCGTTCTCCAGCGATAACAAGGTCCTATCCCGCTGAAGTGACGCTGTCGAGGCGCGGGACAATCACATCCGCGCGGGTTGACCGGGACAAACCGCCCGCTATATTCCGCCGGCTTCGCGGCACCGGCCTTCCGGCCGACGCCCCGAAGGCCCCTGTGGCGGAACTGGTAGACGCGCTCGACTCAAAATCGAGTTCCGCAAGGAGTGCTGGTTCGATTCCGGCCAGGGGCACCAGTCTTCGCCGCTGCGCAGCTACGCCTGGCGCGGCCAGACGCAAATCATTGCGAGCGAAGTGATCCGCTCTTACCGTCCAGCAAGCCTGCCACCTCGGTTTGGAAGCACGAGGGTCACTTTATGGATATGCTCGTCAAACTCTATGCGCTGCCCGATTCCCGGCCTGCCTACGATCGGTTGCGTGAAGCCGGAATCGTCATGCGCCGTGCGCTGGTCCCCGAAAAGCACAAGGTCATCGGCTGGGTGCGGCAGAATTTCAGCGAGGCATGGGCCAGCGAAGTCGATGTCGCATTCAGCCGCCAGCCGGTCTCCTGCTTCATCGCGATCCGCCAGAAAAACATCGTGGGCTTCGCCTGCCATGATGCGACCTGCCCCAACTTCTTCGGTCCCACCGGCGTCGATCCCAACGTTCGCAACGGCGGTATCGGCAAAGCCCTGCTGTTCGCCTGCCTCGAGAACATGCGGCAGCAAGGCTTTGGCTATGCCATCATCGGCGGCGTCGGCCCGGCGGAGTTTTATGCCAAGGCGGTCGGTGCGGTGACCATCGAAGGCTCGGAGCCCGGGATTTATCGCGGGCTGCTGTAGCCTGCGTTCCATCATCGCCCTGCCTCCGAACCTTTAGCGAAGGAGGGTCAATCGATCTGACTCGGCCCCGCGCTCCCCACCTCGGCCTTGCCCTGCACCAACGTCACTGTAATCGCCCGCGGCTGGGTCAGCACTTCCGGCTGCAGGATCTGGTCGAGCTGTTCCGGCGTCAGCAGTTTTTTGGCCAGCACCAGATCATAGACGCTCTGACCGGTGACCAGCGCCTCCTGCGCGATCTCGGTGGCGTTGGCGTAGCCGATATAGGGATTGAGCGCGGTCACGATGCCGATCGAATTTTCGACCCCTCGACGAAGATGCTCGCGGTTGGCGGTGATGCCGTTGACGCATTTCGAGGCCAGCGTCAGGCAACCGGCGCGTAGATGGTTGACGCTCTTGAACAGGCTGTGCGCGATGATCGGCTCGAACGCATTGAGCTGCAACTGGCCGGCCTCGGCTGCAAAGCTGACGGTGATGTCGTTGCCGATCACCTCGAACGCGATCTGGTTGACGACCTCGGGGATTACAGGATTGACCTTGCCCGGCATGATGCTTGAGCCCGCCTGCATCGGCGGCAGGTTGATTTCGTTCAGGCCGACGCGCGGACCCGATGACAATAGCCGCAAATCGTTGCAGGTCTTCGACAGCTTGACCGCGACGCGCTTGAGCACGCCGGAGAGTTGCACGAACGCGCCGCAGTCCTGCGTCGCCTCGACCAGGTTGGTCGCCGTCACCACGGGAATGCCGGTGCCGGATCGCAGATGCCGGCACACCAACGCGGCATAATCCGGATGCGAGTTGATGCCGGTGCCGATCGCGGTCGCGCCCATGTTGATTTCGCACACCAGCAGCACGGCTTCCTTCAACCGCTGCTCGTCTTCGCCCAGCATCACCGCGTAGGTGGAAAATTCCTGGCCCAGCGTCATCGGCACCGCATCCTGCAACTGGGTGCGGCCCATCTTGATGATGTCCCTGAACTCATCGGATTTGTGCTCGAACGCTTCGCGCAGCACCGCCATGGCTTCGACCAGCCGCATGATTCCGGCATAGCCCGCGAGCTTGAGCGCCGTCGGATAGACGTCATTGGTGCTCTGGCTCATGTTGACGTGCTCGTTGGGATGCAAAAATTTATAATCGCCCCTGGATCGGCCGAGCAGCTCCAGCGCGCGGTTCGCGATCACTTCATTCGCGTTCATGTTGGTGGACGTCCCGGCGCCGCCCTGAATGACGTCGACCACGAATTGTTCGTGCAAGGCGCCGGCCCGGACTTCCTCGGCGGCGGCGACGATGGCATCGGCCAATGTGGCGTCGAGCAATCCCAGTTCGCGATTGCTCTTCGCCGCGGCGATCTTGATCGAGGCCAGCGCCGCAATGAGATCCGGATAGATCGAGATCGGGGTGCCGCTAATGGGGAAATTCTCCACCGCGCGCAAGGTGTGGACGCCGTAATAGGCTTCCGCCGGCACATCGCGGTCGCCCAAGAGATCGTGTTCGCGTCGTGTTGTCATGGGGATACCCTTTCGCCGCAGCTTCCGAGGGCTTGATAAGAGCAGGAGACGGGGCCTTTTCCTAGTCTCGGATCTGTGCGGCTTCACCCAATACTGTGATCACCGGTGCATGCAGGTGACGACGGCCGGAGAGGCGGCGCGAAAGGGCTCAGCCCATTCTGCCTGCGTGCCACGCTGTCACCGCAGCGAAATTTCGTACTGGGTCGGCCCGCCCTCATCGATATTGTCGTACAGCACGAGCAGCTTCAGCCGGTCGGCGGTCTCGTCCAGGACAGTGACGGTTTCCGCCTTGGCAAGTTCGCCATCCTTACCCTTGGCCGATGTCGTCACCGTCGACAGGAATTTCTTCGCGACTCCCGCAGGGCGCTTTTCCAACAGCCACAGCTTGTACTCCACGCCGGCCTGCTCGACCGATGGACCGGCAAGAATCAGCAGCCGACCGCTGGGCGTCGCGGCGAGGTCGCGAATCCCGGTATCCGCGCCGAGTTCCACCTTGAAGGACTCAACCAATTTGGCGTCGAGAGGATCGGAGCCTTTCGCAAACAGCGCCTCCACAGGGGCGCTCACGATGTACGCCTCGCTCGAACCGGTCGGGGTGCGCAGTCCGGCATAGAGCCGACCGTCGATGACGGCGATGCCTTCGATGTTGGTACCCACACCTTTCGGCCTGCCGTAGGCGCCGCTGACGTTGCTGATGTCGCTGCCGAGCAGAACATCGGCCAGCCGCCAGCTCCGCTCGACGATCGGCTTCGACGCTCCCATGAAGCTGGTGGCGCTGTCGGCCTTGAACCGCACCAGCAAATAGCTCGACGGCTTGTACTTGCCGCCGCCGGAGCAGGAGTGCGAACTCGCGACATAAACGAAACCAGCGGCAATGGCGACGCCCTCGCCATCCAGCTCGTTGAACTTGCCCTTCTCGACCTTGCCGGCCTCGTCCCGGCATTTCGGATCGTTGGCCTTGCCAAGCACGTCATCGCCCTTTTCGCCTTTTTCGACGAAATCGATGGTCTGGCCGCTAGCCTTCAGGACATTCGTGGTCAGCGTCGCAATCTCGCCAAAGCGTTCCTCATCGTTGATGACGAGGCATTCCCGGCTGGCGTCCGCCGGCTTGCCGAGGCATGCCATGCCGCTAATGCCACGGGGTTTCCCGTCTTCCTTCGAGTTTGGCGCCTTGAACTCAACAGGCACACCGATCTTGGTCACCACGGGGGTATCCGCGGCAGAGGACTGGCCGGCCGTGAACACCATCGCCGTCACGATGAGCGCCAGAGAAATGCGTGACATTGCGGGTTTTCCGGACACGGCTCTTCCTCCAAGAACTGGCGCGCCACGCGAGCTTTTCGAGAACGCCCGCCGCACCGGTGGTGGAGCAAGTATACAACCTTGGGTTTTCCGTTCCGTCAAACAGTGAATTGCGGCAACGCGGCCGCGCGACCTGGCGCGCGGCCGACATGCCGGTCACGCCGCCTAGCGGGATCGAGATCGATTAGTCGGCTTCGAACAGCTGGATCCTGGGCACGTCCAGTCTCACCCGCTCTGTCGCGAACCACCTGCCCGGTTCGGTTTCTTCCCTGACCTTCTGCTCGACATCGCGAAGTTCCTGATCCTGATCCTGCCTTGGCCGGCGGCGTTCAGCCCATTGCTGTCGACGCTCCGCCCTGCGCTTTTCTTCAGCAGCGCGCCTCGCCTCGCGTCTCAGGTCGGCGTCGCGCGGCTTCACATCGCTGTCGCGTGTCTTTAGATCGATGCTGCGCGCCTGCGCGAAGGCGGCTTCGGGAGTTTTGACCGATTCGGAATTTGCCTTTTCCGACGTTGCCGCTTGCGTCACGGGCGCCGCGGCTTGCGGCGGCGGTGCAGCAGGC
>JBOHIT010000638.1:0-13234 GCA_050726155.1 Bradyrhizobium sp. | reverse complement strand
GCCTCGCTGTCGGTCCAGCTCGGCACCGATGCGTCGGGTTTCGATCCCGACGGCCAATTGCCCGACATCCCCGAAACCAACGCCAGCAAGAGCGGCCGCCAACGGCTGGTCGACGTCGCCGCGCGCGACAAGCTCACCGTGCGCCAGCTCGCGCAACGCGTCGGCGGCTATGGCGGGCTGTCGTTCGTCGGCACGCCCGTGACGATCGCCGACCAGATGGAGGAATGGCTGACCAGCCGCGGCAGCGACGGTTTCAACATCATGTTCCCGTTCCTGCCCGCCGGCCTCGACGATTTCGTCGACAAGGTGGTGCCGGAGCTCCAGCGACGCGGGATATTCCGGAAGGAGTATGAGGGCAAGACGTTGCGCGAGAATCTCGGCCTGCCCCGACCGAAGAACCGTTTCTTCGAGAAGTGATGCGCGCCTAGTCAGGATCGTCGACAGGGGTGCCAACGAAATCCTTCGGCGGCAGCTTGATCGCCTCGCCCAGTTCGCGCGCGAACGCTTTTGCTTCCGCGCGCTTGTCGAATGACGAGACGAAGATCGGGCTCGTGCCCTTGTTCCCGCAAATGTTGACGCTGTAGGAGATGACCGATGAATCCTCATCGGTGTTGTCCACGATGCTGATGAGCTTGAACTCGGACATCGGCCGCTCGCTGCTAAACTTCAGCGGCCCGAACTGCTTCGTGATGGTGATCCGCCGCATCAGCCTGTCGAGTTCGATGATGGTGCGCAGCGTGGCCAGCACCAGACCGGGCGTGCCGACCAGCAGCGCGAATCCGATGCAGAACAGGAGCCCGACCCAGTCGTCGCTCCAGCGCCCCACGCCGGTGACGTCAGCCTTGAGGATGAGGGCCGCGTAGTAGAGGAAGTAGAGGCCGCCCGCCAGGAACGGCAACGACACGAGGCGCAAATACCATTCCCAGAGCCATTCGACCCGGATGGTGTCGCCGTTTCGGGTCATCACTACCGCCATTCCGCCTCTCCTGCCGATTACACCCTGGGAACAGGCTATTGTCGGCGGGACTGCGCGGCAGGTTCAAGAAAACCGCTGTTTCAGGGCTGAATTTGCCGGAATCCGGGCCGGTTTTAACCGGGAAAACCTTGACTTTGGACGGTTTGCGGGTAGTTTCCGCGCCAAATGCGGGCCGATTTGGCCGGCTCCCGATTTCCACACATAAAGGGTTCTGAACATGGCCAAAGCGGTCACCATCAAGGTCAAGCTCGTTTCCACGGCCGACACCGGCTTCTATTACGTCGCCAAGAAGAATTCGCGCACCATGACCGACAAGCTGGTCAAGAAGAAGTACGACCCGGTCGCGCGCAAGCACGTCGAGTTCAAGGAATCGAAGATCAAGTAAGATCTGGAACACTTGAGAATACTAAAAACGGGGCCTTGCGGCCCCGATTTTGATTCGAGCGGACGGCGGCCTGTTCTACTTCGTTGCCGCGACCATGGGCGGCTCACTCGGCCGGATCAGCGCAAACGCGACCTGGATGATTCCACCCGCAAGCCCCAGCGCGACGCCGATCCGCCACGCCATGGTGTAGGAGCCGAGCTGGTCATAGATCAGCCCTCCTCCGTAGGCGCCGAGGAACGAGCCGAGCTGGTGGCTCATGAAGGCGAGACCCTGGATCATCGCCTGCCATTTCAGGCCGAACATTTCGACGACGGCGCCCGCCACCAGCGGGCCGACGCCCATCCAGAGAAAGCCCATGATCGCGCCGAACAACAGCGTGGTCGCCGGTGTCGCCGGCAGCATGAAGTACCAGGCGAGCGCGATCGAGCGGACAATGTAGATACCGCCCAGCAGCGCCAATTTGTTCCAGCGCTGGCCGGCCCAGCCGAAGAACAGGCTGCCCAACACGTTGAAGCCGCCGATCATGCCGAGCGTCTGCGCGCTCAGCATCGGATCGAGGCCGCAGATCAGGAGATAGGACGGCAGGTGCGTGGTGAGGAACACGAGCTGCATACCGCAGACGAAATAGGCGCAGGTCATCACCACGAACGAGGCGTTGCCGAACGCGATCTTGGCAGCGGTGGTCGCCGAAGCCTCGCCGATGTCGTCGACGGCCTTGGGCGGCAATGGAATCTTGTCGGCGCGGCCGGCGTACCAGGCCGCCGGCAGCATGAACAGCGACAGGATCACAAAGCCGGCGACGCCGACGCGCCAGCCGAAACCTTCATTCAACATCTGACCGATCGGCGCCGACACCAGCGCGCCGAGCGACCCGGCCGCCGAGACCATGCCCATCACGGTGCTGCGCACGGTTGCCGGCACCGCGCGCGCCGCCACCGACATCGCGATCGCATTGGCCGTGCAGGCCAGCGAGAAACCGATCAGCACACCCGCGCCGATCAGGATCGGGATCATCCCCTGCGCCGTCGCCATCAAGATGAGGCCCACGACATACATCAGCGAGCCCACGATCATGATGGGGCGGAAGCCGTAGCGCACGGTCATGGCGCCGGCGACCGGCTGCAGGAATCCCCAGGCGAGGTTTTGCACGGCCAGAGCCAGGGTGAACTGCGTCACCGAAATTCCGATGTCGCGCGTCAGCGGCTGCATGAAAATGCCAAAACTCTGCCGCAGGCCCATGCTGAGCGTCAGCATCAGCGACGCGCCGATCAGGATGGGCAATGTCGGGCGCAGGATCTGCAGCAGGGGCATTGTTTTTCTTCTCCCTAGCGGCCGCGGGTCGAAAGCCGCGTCCTGCGTTTGCCATCTGATTTGGGTACACAGACCTGTGTAACTAGGCTATAAGGCACCCGGACTGTCAAGGCTGATGGATATCGCGCGCACGCATGGCACCTCTGCCCGCCAAACCGGCGATGAAAGACCGGATTCTCGAAACCGCGGATAGGTTGTTCTATCTGCAGGGGATTCGCGCGGTCGGCGTCGACACCATCGCGGCCGAAATCGGCATCAGCAAACGCACGCTCTATAATCACTTCCCTTCCAAGGATGCGTTGATCTCGGCCTATCTGGCGCGCCGCTTCGTCGCCCCGCGTCCCTCCGAGAAGCCGCCGCTCGAACAGATTCTCAGCACTTTCGATTCGCTGGAGCGGCGCTTTTCGGCCAAGGATTTTCGCGGCTGCCCGTTCGTCAATGCGGTCGCCGAACTCGGCAGCGAAGATCAATCGGTCCGCAAAATCGCGATCGCGTTCAAGGAAAGCCGCCGGCTCTGGTTTCGCGATCTTCTGGTGCAACTGGCCGTGCCCAATGCCGAAAGCCTTGCCACGCAGCTTGCTGTGCTGGTCGACGGCTCGATCGCGCAGGATCTCGTGCGCAACGATCCCGCAATGGCGCGGGCGGCGAAGGAAGCCGCAACAGTGTTGCTCAGGAACGCAGGCGTGCGGATCGACGAAGCCGGTACGTCAGACGGCCACGCCGCGAAGAAGTCCCGCCCCCCGTAACCGGCGCCACGCAGCGGCGCTTGCGTCGTGGCCTTTCAATCAATCAGCGTGCTAGTACCCTGCGGTCGCAGAGACGCCCGCCAAGCGGCGCAAACAAGGAACCCCCATGGAAGACCTGAAAGTGACCGCCAACGGTTACGACTTCAAACCGGCACGTGCGGCCATGCAGCGCTATATCGACGGCAATCTGCTGTCCGGCATCTCCTGGGCGGTGATGGTCGGCCGCGATCTGGTCGACGTGAATTGCGTCGGCTGGGCCGACAAGGAAGCGCAGACACCGTTGCGGCCCGACCACATCTTCCGGATTTTTTCCAACACCAAGCTCATCACGTCGTGCGCTGCGCTGCTGCTGTTCGAGGAAGGCAAATTTGGGCTCGATGACCCCATCGAGAAGTTTATTCCGCAACTCGGAAATCGAAAGGTCTTGCGCCCCGGAGCAACCTCGATCGAGGACACTGAGCCGGCGAAGAGCTCGATTACCATCCGCCAACTGCTGAGCCACAGCTCCGGCCTGAGCTACGGGTTCTTCGATCCCGGCACCGTCATCTTCAAGGCCCTCAACGAGCGCGGCGTCCACAATCCCATGACGAATCTGGCCGAGATGGTCGACGTGCTGGCCGGTCTGCCGCTGATCTATCAACCGGGGACGTCCTGGGAATACTCGCTCGCCATCGATGTGGTGGCGCGACTGGTGGAAGTCATCAGCGGCCAAAGCTTCGACAAGTTCATCCAGGCACGGATTCTCGATCCGCTTGGCATGGTCGACACCGGTTTCGTCGTGCCGGAAAAGGATCAGGGCCGGCTGGTCGCCTACTACGCGGGCGCGGACATGATGGAGCCGATGAAGTCGGGATTGACGCGAACGGATAACGCGCCCTTCCCCGGCGCCTATCTGCGTCCGATCGCGCGGCTCAATGGCGGCGGCGGTCTCGTCTCGACCATGCCCGACACGGTCGCGCTGATCCGAAGCTTGCTGCCTGGCGGCAAAGCCCTGCTCAAGCCGGAAACGATTGCGCAGATGACGACCAACCAATTGCCTGACGGCCAGTGGATCCGGTTTGCATTGATGGGCGAACAGGTCGGCAAGGCGCACACGCTGGCCGGCGGCCTGATCGTCAAGCCAACGCCGTTCGACCACCCCGATGCTTCAGGTGAACTCTATTGGGGCGGCGTCGCCGGCACGCAATGGTGGATCTCGCCGAAACACAATATGGCCGGCATCATGATGGCGCAGCGGCAGATGGCGTTCGTCCATCCGTTCTCGTTCGAGTTCAAGCGGATGGCGTACGACGCGATAAAGCGCGGGCGGTAGCGGAAGCCCTACGCCGCCGCGGAAACCACGCGGTTGCGGCCGTCATGCTTGGCGCGATAGAGCGCGGTGTCGGCGCGCTTGAGCACGTCGGCGATTGCCTCGCCCTTGCGCTCCAGCGTCGACAGCCCGATCGAGACCGTGACCTCGATGCGCTTGGTGCCCTTGGCGATGGCGAAGGTCTCGCCGACGATCGAGCGGCGCAGCCGCTCCGCCACGATGCCGGCGACATGCAGATCGGTTTCCGGCATCACGATCACGAACTCCTCGCCGCCATAACGGCAGGCGAGATCGATGCCGCGGATCGATTTGCGGATCCGCACCGCGAATTCGCGCAGCACGTCGTCGCCGGCGTCATGGCCGTGACTGTCGTTGATCACCTTGAAGAAATCGATGTCGAGGATCATCAGCGCCAGCGGCTTGCCGCGGCTCGACGCCTGCTCGGCCAGCGTGGCCAGATGGCTTTCCATGTAGCGGCGGTTGTGCAGGCCGGTCAGCGCGTCGGTGATCGCCGCCTCGATGGAGTTCTGCACGTTGTCGCGCAGGTGATCGGTATAGCGGCGCTTGCGGATCTGGGTGCGCGCGCGCGCCAAAAGCTCGTTCTTGTCGACCGGGCGCAGCAAATAATCGTTGACGCCGATCTCAAGCCCGCGAAGCAGCCGCGCATTGTTGTCGGCATCGGAGATTGCCAATATCGGCACCTGGCGGGTCCGCTCCAGCGAGCGCGCCTGGCTGCACAACCGCAAGCCGTCGTAGTTTTCCAGGCTCAATGAGACGATCAGCAGGTCGTAATTGCCTTCGGCGGCGTGAAACAGCGCTTCCGCCGGATTGGCCTCGACGTCGACGGTGTGCTCGGCTGAAAGCAGCGGCGCCAGCCGCTCGTAGGACGACGGGCGGTCATCGACCAGCAGGATGCGTCCGCCGATGCCCTTGTCGGCCACCGCGGTGCGCTCGGGCGCCTCCATGCCGATTTCGAGCGAGGTGATGGCGCGCATGCGCAGCTCATCGGTCATCATCTTCAACCGCGTCAGCGAACGGACGCGCGCGATCAGCACCACGTCGGACACCGGCTTGGTCAGGAAATCGTCGGCGCCGGCCTCGAGGCCGCGCACGCGGTCCGCCGGGCTGTCGAGCGCGGTGACGATCACCACCGGAATGAAATGCGTGGCCGGATTGGACTTCAGCCGGCGGCAGACCTCGAACCCGTCCATGTCGGGCATCATGACGTCGAGCAGGATGATGTCGCATTCGGCGCGCGAACAGATCTCCAGCGCCTCGGCGCCGTTGGTGGCCGTCAGCACATCGAAATATTCGGCCGACAGACGCGCTTCCAACAGCTTGACGTTGGCGGGAACATCATCGACGACCAGGATACGCGCAGACATCGAAACTCACTCCCACTACCCAATAAAACGCCGTACTGTTTCAATAAATTTGCCGACCGAAATTGGTTTGGACAGATACGCCTCGCAGCCGCCTTCGCGGATGCGCTCTTCGTCGCCCTTCATGGCGAAAGCCGTCACGGCAACGACCGGTATCGCGCGCAGCTCCGGATCGTCCTTGATCCAGCGCGTTACTTCGAGGCCGGAGACCTGCGGCAGCTGGATATCCATCAGGATCAAATCGGGGCGCAGCTTGCGGACCAGATCGAGCGCCTCAAAACCATTGCTGGTGCCCGAGGTCTGGTAGCCATGCGCTTCCAACAGGTCGCGAAAGAGCTTCATGTTGAGCTCGTTGTCCTCCACGATCAGGACGGTTTTGGCCATCCCGTCCCTCCCCTCGTCCCAAGAACTCGTTTCAAGAACAAGCCCGCCATTCGGTGCATTAGCACCGCCTCCGGACTTGTAGAAAAGTGAAATCAAACTAGCGTCAGATTCGCTCTAACCCGTTAAATCCAAGTGCCATCTTTAAATCCAAGTGCCATCTTTTCGCGAAGCGGTTTCCACTTGCTTGAACACATTCCGCAGACTCGGGCATGATGGTCCCAAATTAGAGACCATAAGTTAACGGAAAGGCAAACCCGTCTGTTGAAAAAGTCTGTTCACAACCCCCGGGAAGTAGCTGAAATCGTTGCGGTTCAGGCGCTGTCCTTCATTGCCGCCGATCCTGAGCGGCTGGGCCTGTTTCTGGCCGAAAGCGGAATCGGGCCCGAGACGCTGCGGACGGCCGCCGCCAACCCGGAATTTCTGACCCACGTGCTGGATTTCGTGATGCGCGATGACGCAACCGTGAAGGCCTTTGCGGCGGCTTCCGAGCTCCACCCGACCAACATCGCCGCCGCCCGTCAGGTGCTGGGCGACCCACATTGGGAGCGCGACGTGCCGTGAGCGTGCCGGCGCAGGCACCAGTGCAGCGAATTTGAAGTTCCTACCAGACTCGCGGTAACTTCTTCGTAGGAACTTCAAATTCATCAAGCCGCACTGGCAAACACAATTTTGCTGGTGCTCCTTATCATTCCGCAGTTCGCATCAGGTGGTGACGCAAATGCGTGCGAACTGCGGAATGGGAGCACCAGACGGTCCGCGCTGTTTTTGCCGGGATTGCCTCGGCGACCTCGATATCAAGGCCAGACGGTGCGGCGAATGCGGCTCCCCTCGCCTGGTTCGCCACCCGGTGCTGCCGGCGCTGACGCTGGCCCATATCGACTGTGACGCGTTCTACGCGACGGTGGAGAAGCGCGACAATCCGGAGTTGGCCGACAAGCCGGTCATCATCGGCGGCGGCAAACGCGGCGTGGTGTCGGCCGCCTGCTACATCTCGCGGACCTACGGCGTGCGCTCGGCGATGCCGATGTTCAAGGCGATGGCGCTCTGCCCCGCGGCCATCGTGATCCGGCCGGACATGGCCAAATATGTCCGGGTCGGGCGCGAGGTGCGCCACGCCATGCAGACGCTGACGCCGCTGGTCGAGCCGCTGTCGATCGACGAGGCGTTTCTCGATCTGAGCGGCACCCAGCGCGTCCACGGCATGATCCCCGCAAAAGTGCTGGCGCGCTTTGCCCGCGACGTCGAGCGCGACATCGGCATCACCGTGTCGGTCGGCCTGTCCTGCAACAAGTTCCTCGCCAAGATTGCCTCCGATCTCGACAAGCCGCGCGGCTTTGCCGCCCTCGACCAGGACGAAGCCCGCGCGATGCTGGCAGACCGGCCGGTCGGGTTCATCTACGGCGTCGGCCCCGCGACCCAGGAAAAGCTGCTGCAGCGTGGCTTCCGCACCATCGCGGACCTGCAGCGCGCCGACGAGGTCGACCTGATGAAGCAGTTCGCCGGCGAAGGCCGGCGGCTGTGGCGGCTGGCGCGCGGCATCGACGACCGCCTGGTGGTGCCCGACCGCGGCGCCAAGACGATTTCGAACGAGACCACCTTCGAGACCGACATCCGCGATTACGCGACCCTGGAACGAACGCTGTGGCGGCTGTCGGAGAAAGTATCCTCTCGCCTCAAAAGCAGCGACCTTTCCGGATTGACCATTACGCTGAAATTGAAAACCGCCGATTTCAGGCAGCGCACCCGCTCGCAGTCGATTCATGCGCCGACGCAACTGGCGGCCAAGATCTTTGCTGTGTCACGTGAGTTGCTGGCGAAAGAGATCGACGGCACCGCCTTCCGCCTGATGGGCACCGGTGTCAGCGCGCTGCGCGCGGGCTCCGAGGCCGACGACACCGACATGCTCGACCGCCGCTCGGCCCATGCCGAACGGGCCATGGATGATTTGCGGAAGAAGTTCGGCAATACCGCTGTCATCAGGGGCATTGCGTATAACGGGCCGGAGGAGGACGAGGAAGAGGAAGAATGACGGAAGTGCCGTAGGGTGGGCAAAGCGCAGCGTGCCCACCAGCATGTCCCAGCAAGATGGTGGGCACGGCGCAAGCGCGCCTTTGCCCACCCTACAAGGCTATTTGCAGGGCTTGGAATCCTTCACGTCGAACTTCCCCATCGCGCCGGAAATGACAAAGTCATTGTAGTCCAGCATCAGCGCGCGGGAGACGCCGTTCTCGAACAGTTCGAACGACATCGCGTAGACCGGCGTCTGCTCGCCGTCCTTGGCCTTGGCCTCGCGGTCGTAATAGCTCACCGTCACCGGCCAACGCGTCAGCGACTTCATCTGGTCGTTCGCGGTGGAGGGATCCGGCGACGCGATGGTCTTGGTGCCAGGGATCGGCTGCCCGATCACCGACAGCGTATTGTAGACCTTCTCGCCATTGTCGGAGCCGTCATAAACGGTCAGTTCGAGCACCGATTTGCCGGCGCGCGCGGCCGCGATGATGTGCTGGATCTGTTCGGTCGGAAACACGACACTGCTTTCAAGATTGAAAGTCTTGGCCACCGGCTGCTTCAGCTTGACCGTGATGTGATCGCCGGTGCGCTCGGCGACGCCATCGACCGGTGCTGCCTCCGCATCGTTCATTCGGGTGTCGATCTTGAAGCGATAGCTCTTGCCGTCGGCATCTTCCCAAGATGTCGAGCGCAGATCGCTCAGCGTCAGCTTGCCCTCGCCGCTGTCGAGTTCGGACACCTGCCTGAACTCGGAGGTGTAGCCCTCGCAGGCGCTGCCCGAGAAATTGTAGAGGATGCGCCCGCGCGCGGCATTGATGGCGTTGGAGCCGCGCGACTTGACCAGATTGAGTTCGTAGAGCGCCTGATGGGAAAGAAACGGTCCGCCTGCGGCTGAGTGCGCCGGCCCGATCTGGAAAACCGATCCTGTTGCAACGGCTGCGAGTGTCAGCACCAAAGCACGAGGCGGAATCCGGAACGGTCTGGCCATCTGTTTTCCTTGTGTCGCGGAAGATTCGTCTACATTAGAGGCCGCTCTATTGCGTCGCAACTAGGGCGGCGTCACGAAATCGCAGGAATTTGACGCCGGATTGCCATGTTTTTCGGCATGTTTTCGTCGAAATTGCCGCCGCCAGCGGCGTCGGCCACTGCTTCGCCCTCGCTTGCAACCTTGGGCGTGATGCGCGAAACAATGCCGGCCTGAAAACATTGGGCATTGGTCACATCAAACGGGGACGAAACATGGCGGGGACGGTCGAACAGAAGCTGGCGGCACAAGGTATTACGTTGCCTGAGCCCCGCGCCGCCATGGCGAACTATGTCGGCTTCGTGCGCACCGGAAACCTGCTGTTCGTTTCGGGCCAGGTTTGCGCCGCTGCCGACGGCAAGCTGATCGCCACGGGCAAGCTCGGCGCCGGCGTCACCACCGAACAGGGTTATCACGCGGCACAGGGTTGCGCGGTCAACCTGCTGGCGCAGATCAAGGCCGCACTCGGCGACCTCGACAAGGTGGTTCGGGTGGTCCGGCTCGGCGGCTTCGTCAATTCGACGCCGGATTATTTCGACGGACCGAAGGTGCTGAACGGCGCGTCCGACCTGATGGTCACCGCCTTCGGCGACAAGGGCCGCCATGCCCGCACCACCGTCGGCGTCTCCTCGCTTCCCTCAGATGCGGCGGTCGAAGTCGACGGCGTGTTCGAGGTCTCCTGAGAGAAAATAAGAAATGCGCGCGCCGGACTGGTTGACGGCACGGCCGGTCGCCCATCGCGGCCTGCATGATGCCGCGCGCGGCATCATCGAGAACATGCCGGCTGCCGCCCAGGCGGCGGTCGATGGAAATTTCGCCATCGAGTGCGACATCCAGCTGACCGCCGACGGCGAGGCGATGGTGCATCACGACGATGCACTCGGCCGCCTCACCGAGGGCTCCGGCGCATTGCTCGGCAAGACCGCGGCAGAACTCAAGGCGATTACCTTCAAGGGCACGCCGGAGCGGATGATGTCGCTCGGCGACCTCTGCGCGCTGGTGGCCGGTCGCGTGCCGCTGGTGATCGAGGTCAAAAGTCATTTCGACGGCGACCGCAAACTGGTGGCGCGGATGGCGGAAGTGCTCGCCGGCTATTCTGGCCCCGCGGTCGGCATGTCGTTCGACCCGGACCAGGTGCTGGCGCTGCGCGAACTGATCCCCTCGCGTCCCCGCGGCATCGTTGCCGAACGCGAATACACCCAGGCCGAATGGCCGGAAGCCTCAGCCGAACAGCGCCGAGGCATGACCCACCTGCGCCACGCCTTCCGCACCCGGCCGCATTTCGTCGCCTATTGGGTCAACGAACTGCCGGCGGCGGCGCCCTGGATCGCCCGCAACATTTTCGGCCTGCCGCTATTGACCTGGACCGTGCGGACGCCGGACCAGCGTGCCCGCGCCGCGCGCCATGCCGACCAGATGATCTTTGAAGGCTTTGTGCCGGGAACCTGATCCGCGCCGCACGGCCTTGAAGTCGCGCGCGCAATGCAACATCTTTCGCATGTTGGTCACCATCGCGATGGCTGATCGCAATGTGGGACCGGTCCGAATTCTCGATGGCGTCATCCGAAATCACCCTCGAAGCCGTGCCCTCCGCCAGCGAAATCCCGGCTGCGGAATGGGACGCCTGCGCCAATCCGAAATCCGATCCGGACAGCCTGGAAAACCTCGACACGCTGGCTTCACCCAGCGCGGCAAGTGATTCGTGCCAGGCTTCAACACCCTCCTATAACCCCTTCGTTTCTCACGCTTTTTTTGCCGCCGCAGAGGCCTCCGGCTCGGCCTGTGCCCGCACCGGCTGGGGCCCGCGGCATCTGCTGGCCCGGCTCGACGGCAAGATCGCCGGTATCGTGCCCTGCTATCTGAAATCGCATTCGCAGGGCGAATACGTGTTCGACCGCGGCTGGGCGGATGCCTATGAGCGCGCCGGTGGGCGCTATTACCCGAAACTGCAAGCCTCGGTGCCGTTTACGCCTGCCACCGGGCCCCGCCTGTTGATCCGCGGCGACGTCGATCATGAGCAGATCGGGACGGCGCTCGCACGGGGACTGATGGGGCTGTGTAACGCCACCAACGCCTCTTCCGTGCACGTGACCTTCGCGCGCGAGGCGGAAGCGAAGTTTCTCGGCGCCCAGGGATTCCTGCAACGCAACGACCAGCAGTTCCACTGGCACAATAATGGCTACACGACCTTTGAAGATTTCCTGGGATCGCTGAATTCCCGCCATCGCAAGGCGATCCGGCGCGAGCGGCGCGAGGCCATATCCGCCGACATTACCATCCACCGCCTGACCGGGCCTGACATCACCGAGGACGCCTGGGACGCGTTCTTTGCGTTCTACATGGAGACCGGCTCACGCAAATGGGGCCGACCATACCTCACGCGAAAGTTCTTCTCGCTGATCGGCGAGAGCATGAGCCGCGACGTGATGCTGGTCATGGCGCGGCGCAACGGCCGCTGGATCGCCGGCGCCATCAATTTCATCGGCGGCGACGCCCTGTTCGGTCGCAACTGGGGCGCAGTCGAGCATCATCCGTTCCTGCATTTCGAGGTCTGCTACTATCAGGCCATCGAATTTGCGATCGAGCGCGGCCTGAAGACAGTGGAAGCCGGAGCGCAAGGCGAACACAAGCTGGCGCGCGGATATTTGCCGCAGACGACCTATTCGGCGCATTACATCGCCGATCCCGATCTGCGCCGGGCGATCGCGGACTATTTGAAGCGAGAGCGCGCTTATGTCGCCGAGGTCGGGCGGGAACTCACCGAGGCCGGGCCGTTCCGCAAGGCCGCCGACGAGGCTTGACCTTTACAACACCGATCCGAGAATGAGACGAAACCGAGGAAGCCGCCAAGGAGCTGACATGTCCGCCTATGACACCAACAACATCTTCGCAAAGATCCTGCGCGGCGAGTTTCCCTGCTACAAGGTCTATGAGGACGAGCACGTGCTGGCCTTCCTCGACATCATGCCGCGCGCGCCCGGCCATACCCTTGTGATCCCAAAGGCCCCTGCCCGCAACATCCTCGACATCAAGCCCGACGACTACGCCCACGTGGCGCGCGGCGCGCACAAGATCGCCGCCGCCGCAATGAAGGCGTTCAACGCCGACGGCATCACCATCCAGCAGTTCAACGAAGCCGCCGGCGGACAGGTCGTGTTCCATCTGCACATGCACGTGCTGCCGCGCCACGACGGCGTCGCCATGCTGCCTCCCGCGAGCCGAAAGGAAGACGTCAAGGTGCTGGAAGACAATGCGACCAAGCTGATCGCGGCCTTGGGCGGATAAACAGTGTTCAGCCGTCACCCCCGGGATGAACGCAATTGCGTTCACCCGAGAGGTGCGCGCGCTTGCGCGCCTCGAAGGGCGACGGCGTGACACATCCTTCGAGGCTCGCCCAAGGGCTCGCGCCTCAGGATGACGATCGCCGTCATTGCGAGCGAAGCGAAGCAATCCATTCTCTCCGTGCGGCTCGATGGATTGCTTCGTCGCGGAGCCTGTCATCGGGCGCGCATTCGCGCGACCCGGTGGCTCCTCGCAATGACGGGGCAATCATTTTCCGGTCGCCTCGGGATGACGGCCTTTCGGCCGTCATTTCTTCACCAGCGGGCAGCGCGACAATTCCAGCGACTGGAACGCCTCATTGCCGGGGATGGTCGCGAGCAGCTTGTAATCGTCCCACCGGGCCTTGGATTCCGATGGCTTCTTGA
>JBOHIT010000637.1:0-4495 GCA_050726155.1 Bradyrhizobium sp. | reverse complement strand
ACCTGGCGCCGCAAGGTATCCGCGTCGTCTCGATTGCGCCGGGGCTGTTCGACACTGCAATGGTCGCAGGCATGCCGGACAACGTGTCTCAGTCGATCATCGATCGCATGATCCTGTATCCCAACCGGATGGGGCAGCCGCGGGAATTTGCTCGGCTGGTGCAACATATCGTCGAGAACTCGTACCTGAACGCGACCACGCTCAATCTGGATGCGGGCGCCCGCATGCAATCGCGCTGACGCGTGTTTCGTCCCCTGGCAATCGGCATCCAACATGCTGCTTGATCGACTACGCCGACATCTCAAAATCCCGGTAATGGCGGCGCTGATGTTTCTCGTCTCGGGACCGGACGTGGTCGTAGAGGCCTGTCAGGCTGGCGTGCTCGGCACCTTCCCGGTGCTCAATCAGCGCACGACCGAAAGTTTCGAAGCGTGGCTTGCCGACATTCGCGGCCGGCTCGCCGGGCAAGATTGCGCGCCTTTCGGTACTCAATTCGTCGTGCATGACACCAATCCGCGGCACGCGGCTGACTTCGCCGCGGCATCGTGATCGCCCCCATCAGGCGGAGATCATCTCGCATCCGATCGTCGAAATGACGCCGGATCGCATAGTAGAGGCCCTTGATGTGATCGAACGCATCTGCTCTGGCCTTGTCTCTGGTGCGATATGTTTTCCGCGTAATGCGTTAGGCCTTCGGCGAGGAGAAGAAACTCTTCATCGCCGCGTTGCCGTAGACATTGCCCGATCGGCTCATGCTGCAGACGATTCAGCTGTCTGCCATCAGCTGCTGGAACTTTTGGCTGGTATGTTGGCCGCCTTGATCCGAGTGATGCAACAGCGCGTCCGGCTTGCCGTTCGTGCGCATCCAACGCACGCGGCCATCGATCCCCAAAAAGTCTCAATTGCCTTACATCCTGATCTTACTCAACCTGGAGTAGTTGGAATGGCCGGCGAAGACAACTCCAATAGAGAGCCTAGTCGTATTCGAACGTCCGCCGTCGATCTGCAGCATCTCCGATACGCTGTGGCAGCAGCGGATCACGGCAGCTTTCGACGCGCGGCCGATGCGCTGTTGCTTCGGCAATCCACACTCAGCCGCTGTATTCAGCAGCTTGAGCACTCGATTGGTATGATGGTATTCGAACGATCAAGTGGAGGCCTACGGGCCACATCGGCGGGCCGCGATTTTCTTCGAACTGCTCGATCAATCCTGGAACAGATGGATTCGTTGGTGAAAAGTACACGCCACGCCGGCCGCGGTGAGGCCGGGCGACTGTCGGTCGGCTTCCATACATCGCTCTCCGCCGGGAATTTGCGTACAACGTTAGTGGACTACCAAAAGCGCTTCTCTCAGATAGATGTCTGTCTGAAGGAAAGTTCGCGGGTGCGTCTGGTAACCGCGCTCCGCAGTGGCGCGCTCGATATCGCAATCGTCACAGGAGATCTGCC
The DNA here is from genome assembly GCA_050726155.1 of Bradyrhizobium sp. GTDB lineage: Bacteria > Pseudomonadota > Alphaproteobacteria > Rhizobiales > Xanthobacteraceae > Bradyrhizobium. The sequence goes on along the minus strand of JBOHIT010000637.1, from coordinate 3,046 downwards.
GTTGCTGGCAAGTCAAGGCATGCCACTTTGGAGCGAGCGCATTTTGTTGGCGTTGCTGGAAGGACATCCATTGGCCGGTAAAGACGTCGTATATTGGACCGACCTCCGCGGCGAGACGGTGCTACTGAGTCAATATGATCCTGGCCGCGAGCTCGAGGATCTTCTGATGTCAAAGCTCGTCTCACCCGAAGACCGACCTAAAATTGCTCGTCACGATGTGAGTCGCGGTATTATCAAGAGTTTAATCGCCGCCGGCTTCGGCGTCAGCTTGGTAGCCGAATCGGACATCGGCGCAAACTTTTCTGGTCTGACCTATCGCGAACTCCGCGACGGAACTGGGCCGAGCCGAGTCGGCTTTTCAGCACATTGGAGATCGGATAATGACAATCCAGCACTGGCAAATTTCCTGAAGTTATTGGGGGAGCGCTATCCGCTGCCGGTCGATCGTGCTTGAGTTGTCCGCCGGATTTTTGCAAACGCACGATCCGTTGCCATAAACCGCGCCAACATGGGCGCAATCAGCTTTCCAGGATCAGAGATGGATTGCCCGGTTTCTCGCGCAAGCGTCTCGGCGTTATCCTGACTCTATGCACGTGTCTCAAACATGTCATGCGGATCAGTCATCAGAGTTGCCGATGAAGGTCGAGCCGCGCGGCAGTGAAGCTACGAGGGCGTGTCAATCAGGAAGGGAATGCCGGAGGCTTGGAACGCAGGGAGGGCGTAGCCCGACCGGAGTTTCAAGCCTCCGGCATTCCCTTTGAAGCGTTTAGCTGGAGAGCGAATGCCGCAGCTTTACTTCACAGATATCGCAGCGCTGCGCCGCCCCGCCATCGTTGAAGGTGTCACGTACGAGCTTACGGCGGAGGCGATCGCGGTGGCGGCGGCAACTGGACTGAGCGACGGCATGCCATTCATTCTGGATGAATGCGGCGGTTACGACCTTGATCTCAATCGCTTCTTTCGGACCTGCCCTACGATGGGCGTGCGTTCGTCGAACAGTCTCAGAGCGTATGCCCGTGATCTTCTGGTGTGGATCCGATTCCTCTCCGAGAGGCGGGGAAGCAAGCCGATTTGGCGGGCCGATCGCGAAGATGTCGCGGCCTATCATGCCGCGCGTCGCCGATCAGCGCCGGTCCACCGCATCTCCGCCGCATCATGGAACCGCGCTGTGGCGGCACTGGAGAAGTTCTATGTGTGGGCAGTCGAAGAAGAGCTGATCGCCACATCGCCATTCGGATCAAGTACGACGTGGCGACGTATACGCGGCGGACGATTCGCACCGGTGAGGACTGTCAGTGCGCGCGAACCCGGCGCGCGACGTGGTGATCTCCGGTTTGTCGGTCTCGATCATTTCCTCTCTTTCCGGGACGTTGGGTTGCGGGGCCGCCGGCTCGACGGATGTGAGGACGCGACATGGAGCGGGCGCCATGGCGAGCGCAATGCCCTGTTCGCGGAACTGCTCGTCACGACCGGCCTCCGGCTTGAAGAGGCGGCGAGCCTGCTGATAGTCGAATTACCCGTTGCTGATCGGACCCGATCGGCTCCCAGATCGATCCCGTTTCGGCTTCCGGCCTCGATCGCCAAGGGCGGGAGATCGCGAGAGATCAGGTTGCCAGCGCGGCTTCTGCATCGTCTCGCCGACTATGTGGCGATCGAGCGCGCTAATGCGCTCACCAACTTCCGCAATGTCGATTCCGGTTCGATCGTCATTGCTGGTGATACAACCCGCGGCGCGATTGGTCTGGTCGACGGCACCGACGAAGTCCGATCGGTTCGCCTCGATGTGCTCAGCCCGACCGAGCGGAGGCGGCTCGTCACATCGTCGGGGGAGCCGATGATCCTTTGGCTGAACGAAGCGGGTCGGCCAATGACGTCGCCTGCCTGGGCGGCGGTGTTCCGCCGGGCAAGCATGCGGTGCCGCGCTCTCGCCATCGATCTCGACGTCACCCCACATGCGTTGCGGCACACCTTCGCCGTCCACATGCTTTCCATGCTGATCCGCGAACAGATCGGCGCCGTCCTCGCCGATGGTCCGCCTGACGAACCGGGCTCCGCCGCCTACCGCCGGATGATCGGCGATCCGCTGCAGAAGCTGCAGCGCCTACTGGGACATGCCAGCATTGCCAGCACTTACATTTATCTCGACAGCCTGGAGGAGAGCCGCGCTCTCGTCGAGGCCGCGGTCGAGCGCTGGGGCGTAGCGGTCGATGCTTCGACGAAGGATGTGTCATGAGCGGCAGGCGGGCAAGCTTTCCGCCAGCCGAGACCGCCATAGCCAGGCCGCTCGGCGCGCTCCGCTTCGAGATACCGGTAGAGAGCGGCGAACGCGTCACCGTCACCTTGAGCGATTCCTCGCGGCCACGGCTTGCCCGCGCCTTCGGCGCGGCGTTGCGCGACAGTTTGACGGCTCCGGGTGTCGTATGCACACCCGCCAAGGTGCGCACGCATGTCGATGAGCTACGCCGGTTCCTGCGCTTCCTCGATGCCGCCGATGAGGCTGTCGACACCGTCGCGATGATTGAGCCGACACTTTTCGACCGCTATGAAGCCTGGCTGAAGCGCAACACCTACGCTGGCGCCATCTTTCGCCGACATCTGCTCTCCCGTCCGATCCTGCTCTTGCGCTGGATGGAGGAGCTGGAGCCGGGCTCCCTGCCCTCCGCTCTTCTGCCGCGGCTCACCTATCTCAGTCTCGACCCGTATAAGAACAGCCGTCCGCGAGACGCCTACAGCGGAGCCGTCGCCGCGAGCATCCGGCGCGCGGCGCGCAAGCAGGTCGTCGAAGCGGCTCGCCGGATCGCGTTGGAGGGCAAGCTGCCGACGCTGCCCACCGATCTTCATCCGAGAGTCCAGGAACGCTATCAGTTGCTCATTGAGGCGATCGATAAGGACGGTTGGGTCGCGTCGAAAGATCCGCTCTTCGACAACATGCGTCAGCGCGCCATCTACTACGGAGCGGCTCGCCGCGTGGATTTGAGTTGCCCGGCGACGCATGCCCGCTTCTATCTGACGGCCATCGATGTGGTCGCTTTCGTTACTCTCCTAT
>JBOHIT010000636.1:0-9114 GCA_050726155.1 Bradyrhizobium sp. | reverse complement strand
ATCGTGATCAGCACGAGCGACGGGGGAATGGTTTCGGTCTGGGCGCCGGTCGCGGAGAGCAGGGCGACGAGATCGCCCGGCTTGGCCCTCCGCGCCTTCATTTCCGGAAACAGCACCGGCGCCACGGCGGCCATATCGGCGGCCTTGGAGCCCGAGATGCCCGAGACCAGATACATCGCGCCGACCAGCACATAATGCAGTCCGCCGCGGACATGCCCGAGCAAGCTCGCCAGGAACGCCACCATGGCCCGCGCCATGCCGGTCATCTCGATCAGGAGCCCCAGGAACACGAACAGCGGCACCGACAGCAGGATGAGATGGCTCATGCCCTCGTCCATCCGGCCGACCAGCACCATCAGCGGCGTATTGGTGGTCAGCGCCAGATAGCCGTAGGTCGCCAGGCCAAAGCCGAACGCGATGGGAACGCCGGCGAACACGCAGAAGCCGGCCACGCCGACGAAGAAGATGATCAGGTTGAGATTGCCGAGCGGCCGCAGCGAGCCTTTCAGGAGCCAGAATACCGTGATGATCAAGGCGACCGACAGGATGGCGACCAGTACGGTCCTGTTGTTGCCGGCGCGTGCCAGCCGCAGGAACGCAAACAGCGCCATCAGGCCGATGCCGACCGGCAGCGCCGCCGCGCGCCAGACATTGGCGATCTGTAGCGCCGGCGTGGTGATGTAGCTCTCCTCGTAGGCGTATTCGTAGGCCGGCCAGGCGATCAGCACCAGGAACGCCAGCGCGGCTGACGTCGCTACCAGATCGAGATAGGCGCGCATCGCGGGCTTGGCGCTCGCAACCACCGCCGTCATCCGCATGTGCTCGGCGCGCCGGAACGCCACGGCAGCGCCCAGCATCGCCAGCCACAGGAACAGGATGGACGCCAGTTCGTCCGACCAGATCAGCGGCCGGTGCATCCCGTAACGCGCCACCACGCCGGCAAACAGGATGATGATCTCGGCGACGACCAGAAGTGCGGCCGGAATCTCGACCAGCATGCCAACGAAATGCTCGATGGCAGCCAGCAGAGAACGGCGGCGAGGGGGCTCAGCCACCTCGCCGGTCACGATTTCGGTCAGTTCGGCATGAGCCATAACGGCCCCTCCGGGCTCAAGGTTCTTTTTTGACGCGTTTTCTACCGCAGATAAGTCTACGCAATCTGCGTAAACTTGATTGCTATGCGAACCGGTACCCACTTCGCTCGAAAACGCTATGGATTACGATAGCTTGCCGACGGACTTTTCGAGCAGTTCCCAGGCCTGGTCGCCGTATTTGCCCTTCCATTCCGCGTAGAAGCCGGCCGAACGCAGCTTGTCGCGGAACGGCGTCACATTGGGCTGGTTGAACGTAAGACCCTTGCCGGCCAGTTCCTGCTGCAGCCCGGCATTCAGCTTGGCAACGTCCTCGCGCTCCTTGACGCCGGCCGCGTTGATGTTCTTGGCGACGATGGCTCTGACGTCCTCAGGGATCTTTTCCCAGGCGCGACGGTTGGCCAGGAACCAGAAGCCGTCCCACATGTGGTTGGTCAGCGAGCAGTACTTCTGCACTTCATAGAGCTTGGCGGTCGAGATGATCGCCAGCGGGTTTTCCTGGCCTTCGACGATCTTGGTCTGCAGTGCGGAATAGACCTCGCTGAAATTGATCGAGGCGGGCGCCGCATCGAATGCCTTGAACATCGAGGTCCAGAGCGGCGACACCGGCACGCGGATCTTGAAGCCCTTGAGGTCTTCCGGGCCGTTGATCGGCTTGCTCGACGACGTGGTCTGGCGGAAGCCGTTGTCCCAGATCTTGTCCATCACCACGAGATTGGCCTTGGTGATCTCGCCGCGGACATAGGCGCCCAGCCCGCCATCCATGGCCTTCCAGACCGTATCGTAATCCGGGAACGCGAAGCCGATTCCGCTGATCGACGCCGCCGGAACCAGCGTCGCCAGAATCAGGCCGGACAACGTGAAGAATTCGACGCCACCGGAGCGGATCTGGCTCAACATGTCGGTGTCGGAACCGAGCTGGTTGTTCGGGAAAATCTGCAGGTCGAACCGGCCGTTGGTCTCGGCCTTGATCGCCGCCGCCATCTCCTTGGCGCGGGCGTTCATGGGATGGCCGTCCGGCAGGTTGTTGGCGTACTTGTAGGTGAATTCGGCAGTCTGGGCGCGCGCCACGGACGGCGCGCCGATGCTACCCAAAACCGCTGACGCAGCGGATGCCTTGAGAAGCGTGCGTCGTGAAAAGCTCATCGAGTTTCTCCCTTGAGAGTTATTGTTCTTGAGATGCAATTCTATACGGACCCGATGCTGTGCGGTCATCAGCGATCTCCGCAGCAACGCTGGTCCTTCGCGGCTTATTGCAGCGTCCAGACGCGGGGGCAATATCGGCTTTCGCGACGCTGCCAGTACCGGCATCGCCGGATGCTCAACGCCGCGAGCTGGGGCTGACGCAGGGTCGTCAAATTGATCTGTTCGGGCAGGAAGTTCGTCTAAATATCTGATCTAATTAGATATATAAATATTCCATAATATACCTTATGCGAATTCGAGATATAGCGCGGGATACCAGTGTTACTTTGCATGGGGTTGTTTTCGCGATTTTGGGTTTGGACCGCTACCGCCCCTTGAACCGCGGCTTGCGCCGCTCCAGGAACGCTTCCACGCCTTCCTTGTGATCCTCGCTGAAGCTCGCCAGCGCGAACTGGTCGAGGTCCATGTGGCTGGCGAGATCGTCCAGCGCATGGGCAAGCCGGTTGACCGTCAGCTTGGTCATCGCGACCGAGAGCGGCGGCTGGGCAGCGACCTTGGCGGCCAGCACCATCGCGGCGTCGAACGCCTTGCCGGGATCAGCAACCTCCTCCACCAGCCGCCATTCATAAGCCTCGGCGGCCGTGATGCGGTGGTCGGCCAGGATCACGGCCTGCTTGGTTCGGGCCGGTCCCATCAGATGCAGCATCCGCGGTACGCTCTGCCAGCTCATGTTCATGCCGAGCCCGATCTCGGGCACCCGCATGTGGGCGTCGCGGGCCATGACCCGGAAATCCAGCGCTACCGCCAGCGCGACGCCGCCGCCGACGCAAAAACCTTCGATGGCGCCGATCGTGATCTGTTCCATGTCCTGCCAGACCCGCGTCAGCCGTGGTCCGACCTTGAGATGGCGGCGCAGGGCGCCGAGATCCATGGTTCTCCGCGCGCGGCCTTCCGCGTCCTTGAGGTCGAAGCCGGCACTGAACGCCTTGGGCCCACCGGTCAGCACCACGACCGAGGTGTCGCCGTCGTCCTCGAAGCTGCGGGCGGCATCGGTCAGCTGGCGCATCGCCTCGGGTGACATCGCGTTGATGCCGTCGCCGCGGTCGAAGCGGACGACCGCGATGCGGCCGTCGGGCCCGAGGCCCTTTTCAATGGTGACAAACCCGGTCAACTCGGCATCTCCCTGCCCGTTATGTTGGGGGACCTTAGCTCACAAATGGCCCGTACGATGGTGCTCGGGCTTGCTGCCTTCCACTGGAAAACGGATCGTGGTTCCCAGCGTGATCCATGTGGCGTTTTCGCCTGTTATGTTGTGGCCCAGGATCAGGTCGACCGAGAATATCTCGTTCGGCCGGTAGCGCATGCCGGTCTGGAACCGCGGCCGGATCGCGCTTGGCGTGTCCGACTGGCCGGCCTGCCCGAACGCTTCGATGGTCCACTGCAAGGTGTCCGTGAGCTTCCAGTCGAAGCCTGCGCCATAGGTGAAGTAATGCCGGTCGGCCATGCGATCCCACAGCCAGCCGCCATTAAGGTTGATCCGTGTCGTCTCCGACAGCCGGTAGGTCAGCGGCACGACCGCGAACGCGGTCAGGTTTTCGCCAGTCACCGCGTCGAAGGATCCGCCGGCATAAAGCGACAGTCCGAAGCTGCCGATCCCTGTTGGAATGAAGTTCCACTTGGCCTTGGGCGCGAGACTCGTGCTCCATTCGCCATCGCTGCGCGATCGCACGGTCTGCAGGCTCAATTCCACCGGCCTGAAAATATTTACCGCGCAGGATGGATTGGCGACCGCCGAAAAATCAGTATTGGTCGCAGCCGACAACCAGCTTTCGACCTTGCAGGAGCCGACCTCGGCAATGTCGGCGGCGTCGACCGCATAGGCCCCGTTGGCGGCCCGCGCCTCTCCGGGCGGAAGCCAAGCCCAAATGGCCGCTGCCGCCGCGATTGCGATGCGCCCTGCCCCTGTCCCCATGGCCAAATGCTAGCAGAGTCTTCGCCTCGACATAGCCCGGATTTTGCGACTATCTTGGCACCATGAGCGACCATGATCACGACCACCATCACCACCACGATCACGACCATTCGGAGCTGTCGGAGACCGAGCTGCGGGTACGCGCGCTCGAGACGATTTTGACCGAGAAGGGCTATGTCGAACCCGCAGCCCTGGATGCCATCATCCAGGCCTATGAGACCAAGATCGGCCCGCACAATGGCGCGCAGGTTGTTGCCAAGGCCTGGACCGATCCTGCTTTCAAGCAGGCCCTGCTGGATGACGCCACCAAGGCGGTGAGCGCGCTCGGGCATGTCAGCCGGGTCGGCGACCACCTCGTGGCGGTCGAAAACACGCCGCAGCGCCATAACGTGATCGTGTGCACCCTGTGCTCCTGTTACCCTTGGGAAATGCTCGGGCTTCCGCCGGTCTGGTACAAGGCCGCGCCCTATCGCTCCCGCGCCGTAAAGGACCCGCGCGGCGTGCTCGCCGATTTCGGCGTCAGCCTGCCGAAGGACATCGAGGTCCGTGTGTGGGATTCGACTGCCGAGACGCGCTTCCTGGTGCTGCCGATGCGGCCCGAAGGCACCGAGGGTTGGAGTGAGCAGCAGCTCGCCGAACTGGTGACGCGCGACTCGATGATCGGCACTGGATTGCCGAAAACGCCGGGCGCGCCGTCGTGAACGGCGTGCACGACATGGGCGGCATGGACGGCTTCGGCAAGGTTGAGCCCGAACCGAACGAGCCGATGTTTCATACCGAATGGGAAGCCCGCGTCCTGGCGATGGTCCGCGCGATGGGTGCTGCCGGCGCCTTCAACATCGACACGTCGCGCTTCTATCGGGAATCGTTGCCGCCGCACGTTTATCTCGCCAGTTCCTATTACAAGAAATGGTTCCTCGGGCTCGAGGACATGCTGGTCGCCAAAGGGTTCGTCACCGCTGAGGAGGTTGCTGCCGGGCACGCGACACAGCCGGCGAGGCCACTCAAGCGCGGCAAGTTCACCGTCAATGACGTCGAGCGCATTATGGTGCGCGGCAAATTCGGCCGCAGCGCGCCCTCGCCGGCGAAATTCAAGCCGGGCGATCGGGTGCGCGCCAGGAACATTCACCCGGTGACGCACACAAGGCTACCCCGCTACGTGCGCGGCCATGTCGGCGTGGTCGAGCGCGATCACGGCTGCCAGGTGTTCCCCGACTCGGCTGCGATGGAATCCGGCGAAAACCCGCAATGGCTCTACACCGTCGTGTTCGACGGCGCCGAATTATGGGGCCCGGATGCCGACCCGACGGTCAAAGTATCGATCGATGCGTTCGAGCCGTATCTGGAGCCGGCATGATGGACGCAGCCAGCGCCCTCGCAACCGGGGCCGTGCCCGGCATTCCCCGCGATGAGGATGGCCCGGTGTTTCGCGAGCCGTGGGAGGCGCATGCCTTCGCGCTGGCGCTGGCGCTACATGAACGCGGTCTGTTCACCTGGAACGAATGGGCGGCAGGCCTCGCCCAAGAAATCAAACGCGCACAGGCCGCCGGCGATCCCGACACCGGAGAGACCTATTATCGGCATTGGCTCGCGACGCTGGAGAACCTGGTTGCGGAGAAAGGCGTCGCGACATCCGAAACGCTGCATCGCTATCGCGACGCCTGGGATCATGCCGCCGACCGCACGCCGCACGGCGCGCCGATCGAACTGACGCCAGGTGATTTCGGCTAGCCTTAAATATGCGCCCCGTGAGGCCCATTATTTCCACGACCTGCTGATCGCTTCGATCGCCCGCGACTTGGCCGGCGGCGCCTGAACCATCCAATCAATGGATCATTCGATCCAGTAATTGATCCGCCGCGGCATCGGTCCCTGGTCTACTCCTGAAGTCTGTACAGCGAGGACCTCAGCGATGAGCAGAATGACCTCGAAAGAAACGGCGTTCACGATCGGCAACGGGGGGCTGTTGTCGGGCTCGACTTGCCGCGCGTCGCTCGTCTGGATTCGTCGGTAGAATTTTTATTCCGTTTACTTCGCCAATCCGGAATGCATATTCTATTCAGGAGGAAGCGGATGTCGGGTATCAATACCGGCAACGATAAATAAAACATCGAGGGAGGACACGATCCATGAAGCGAAGAGATTTTCTTCGAGCTGGCGCCGCGACGCTGGCGTTGGGCGCGACCGGTGGCGTCGGCGGCGCGGGATCCGCGCTGGCCCAAACCAAGATGGTGATCAAGGCATCGGACGTTCATCCGCTCGGCTATCCCACGGTCGAGGCCGTGCAGCGCATGGGCAAGAAGCTGGAAGCCGCCACTGAAGGCCGTCTCACCATCCAGATGTTCCCGTCGATGCAGCTTGGCGGCGAAAAGGAGATGATCGAGCAAGCCCAGCTTGGCGCGCTGCAGATCGCCCGGATTTCCGTCGGCGCCGTCGGCCCCGTCGTTGATGACGTCAACGTCTTCAACATGCCGTTCGTGTTCCGCGATTCCAAGCATATGGAAGCGGTGATCGACGGCGAGATCGGCAACGAGCTGCTGGCGAAGATTACGGCGAATGAGAAGACCGGCCTGATTGCGCTGTGCTGGATGAATGCCGGCTCGCGCAACATCTACAACAGCAAGCGGCCGATCAAGACCATGGCCGATCTCAAGGGCCTCAAGGTCCGCATGATGGGCAACCCGCTGTTCGTCGATACGATGAACGCGCTCGGCGGCAACGGCGTCGCGCTGGGCTTCGACCAGGTCTTCAGTTCGATGCAGACCGGCGTCATCGACGGCGCGGAGAACAACCCGCCCTCCTTCATCGCGCAAAACCACAATCAGGTCGCCAAATACTTCACGATGACCGAGCATCTGATCATTCCGGAGCTGCTCGTGTTTTCGCGCATCTCTTGGCAGAAATTGACGCCGGCGGATCAGGCACTGATCACGAAGCTGTCGAAGGAATGCCAGGCCGAGCAGCGCGTGCTGTGGTACGAGGCGGAGAAAGTCGCGATCGACAAGATGAAGGCGGCCGGCACCGAGATGATCTTGGACGTCGACAAAAAGCCCTGGCGCGACGCCGTGAAACCGGTGTGGGACAAATACGGGGCCAAATATGCCGAGATGGTCAAGCGCATCGACGCCGTGAAGTAGGGCCTGCTGGATGAACACGCAGACCGCGGCGGCACGTGATCCCGGAGCCGGACTGTTCCGCCGTGCCATGAATGCGGTGTACTGGACCGGGGCCGCCGTCGCCTGCGTGGCGCTGGTCCTGGTCTCCGCGATCATCCCGTGGGCGGTCTACACCCGCTATGTCCTCAACAGCGCCTCCTCGTGGCCGGAGCCGCTGGCGGTGCTGCTGACGGTCGGCATCACCTTCATCGGCGCGGCCAATTGCTATCGCCAGCGCATCCACATGAACATGACCGTCGGCACCGATTTGCTGCCCCCTCGCCTGCGCGCGGCAGCGGCCGTGATCAGCGAGCTGCTGATGGGAGTGATGGCGATCTTCATGCTGGTGTGGGGCATGAAGCTGGCGCAGGCGACCTGGGGCAACTCGGTCGATGAATTTCCCTGGCTTTCCGTCGGCGTGACCTACCTGCCGATCGCGATCAGCGGCGCCATGATGCTGCTGTTCGTGATCGAACGGCTGACCATCGGGCCGCCGCCGTCAGGCGGCGATCCCCACGTTCCTTTTGAATAGCGTCCCCTTCGAATAGCGTTTCTCTTCCCACACACGGAAGTCCGATGGATATCGCGGTTCTCCTTCTCAGCATGTGCCTGTTCTTCGCCATCGGCATGCCCATCGCATTTGCGATGGCACTGGCAGCCCTCGTCGGCGCGCTATGGATCGACCTCCCGGTCGCCGCGGTGATGCAGCAACTTTCGAGCGGTGTCGGCAAGGTGTCGATGCTAACCATTCCCTTCTTTGTCCTGGCCGGCGCGATCATGGCCGAGGGCGGCATGGCGCGACGGCTGGTGGACTTTGCCGCCGTCATCGTCGGCTTCACGCGGATTCGCGGCGGGCTGTCGCAAGTCAATATTCTGGCTACGACAATCATGAGCGGCATTTCCGGTTCATCCGTCGCCGATACATCCGCGATCGGCTCGGTCATGATTCCGCAGATGGCCGAAAAAGGCTATCCGCGCGTGTTCGCCACCAACGTCACCATCAGCGCTTCGGTGCAGGCCATTGTCGTTCCACCGAGCCACAACGCCGTGATCTATTCGCTGGCGACCGGCGGCGTGGTTTCGATCACGAGCCTGTTTTTGGCCGGCATTCTGCCCGGCTTGCTGCTCGGCTTCTCGCTGATGCTGTTGTGTTTCTTCTATGCCTATCGCGACAAGCACCCGAAGGGCGAGCCGGTGCCAATCCGGCAGGCTGTCAGGATGCTCGGCGAAGCGACGTGGGGGATCGTAACGCTGGGAATCGTGCTCGGCGGCATTCTCACCGGCGTGTTTACGCCGATCGAGGCCGGCGCCGTGGCCTGCGTCTGGGCGTTCTTCGTGACCATGTTCATCTACCGTGATTACAAATGGTCGGAACTGCCGCAACTGGCCTACCGGACGCTGCAGACGGTCGCGATGGTATTGACGCTGGTCGCGACTGCTTCCTGCTTCGGCTACATCGCCGCCTTGATGCAGATGCCCGCGAAGATGACGGAATTCTTCGTCGCCATCTCATCCAACAAATACGTGCTCTTGATGTGGCTCAACATCATGCTGCTGGTGCTGGGCACGGCGCTCGACCTGGCGCCCTTGCTGTTGATCTGCACGCCGATCCTGCTGCCGGTGGTCAAGACCTTTGGCATCGATCCCGTGCATTTCGGCATCGTGATGCTGCTCAATCTGGGCATCGGCCTGTTGACGCCGCCGGTGGGCACCACGCTGTTCGTCGGTTGCGCGATCGGCAAGGTCTCGG
>JBOHIT010000635.1:0-3803 GCA_050726155.1 Bradyrhizobium sp. | reverse complement strand
AACGTAGACCGCCTCGACCCAGTTCTGGGTCGGGTTGCGGAAGATCTGCGTGACGCGAGCGCGGACGGTGGGGCCGGACACGGTGATGTCGACATCGATGCCGAGCCGCGCGGCGTCGGCATAGCCGTCGTCGGTCCTGAGCAGCAGCGAGCCGGAGCGGGCATCGCCCGTCTTGAGGAAAGCGGCTTGCGGGCGTTCGGCCGACCAGCCGGGCTCGAAACTCAAAAATAACGCCGCAAACCCGATCAGGAGTGCGGCGGCGCCTTCAAAGGCGAAGAACAGGATTACGCGCGTTCTGCGCGACAGGCGCCAGCGCCTGTCGCTGTGGATTTCACCGCAAATCGTCATTTCCTTCACTCCCGTGCGACGTGTTCGTCGTGCAAGGGAATCTCTGGTAACGCGCGATGTGGCGCGAGCGGAATGATCGGCCTTGTTCAGCCTGCCGCCAGCGTGGGCCGCCGCCACCTCGACGGGTTTGTGCGGGTTTGTGATGGATTGTGCGTCTGGTAGAGTAGCCAAATCGGTCCAACAGGGGTGACGATGCCGACGCCGGACAAGCAGCTTTCCGCCGAGCAGAGCCGGCAGATCGCGGATACCATCCGTGAGGAGATCGCCCGCCGCCGCATCTCCCGGCAATCGTTGGCTGAACTTGCAAAGCTCAGCCTTTCGACGCTGGAGAAGGTGCTCGGCGGCCGCCGTCCGTTCACGCTGGCGACCACGGTCCGGCTCGAACAGGCGCTCGGCGTGTCGCTGCGGAAAGCGGCGGATATTGCACCGCCGCCGCCGGCCAATGGCGATATCGCGCCAGACAGTCTGGGCGCCTATTCGCGCCGCGGGATGGCGTGGATCGAAGGCGCCTATGTGACGATCCGGCCGTCGTTCGGCGACAAGGATGCGATCTTCGCCTACCGCACCGAAATCAGCTGGGATCAAACCGCTTCGTCGCTGGTGTTCCACGAACGCGAGCGGCAGGACGCGGCGTATACCCAGTTCGGCGAGGTATCGGTGCCGAACCAGTCCCGCCACATTTATCTCGTCACCAACCGGCACGGCCAGTACCGCCTGATCACGGTGGCGCACCTGGCGATTTCCGGCGAATTGTACGGCATCATCACGACGCTGCTGGCGGGACGCGGTTCGCTGCTGACGCCGATCGCCGCCCCGATCGCCTATGTGCCGATCAAGATGGTCCCAAACCCCACTTTTGGCCGGATTTCGTCCGATAATGCCAATTATGCGGCCTATCGGGCCCATCTGCGGCGTACGATCGACGAGCCGTTTGCCATGTTCCTGCCCGGCTGATTCGCAGCCATTGCTATTTCCGCGCAAAGCGCCTATATCCCGCGCATTCGAATTGTCGTTTGCCTTGTTGACTACGCCGACACCGGCCCATCCCCAAGACATCGTTGAAATCGGATCAAGCCCGCGCGGAGGTCGTGTGGGTCAAGCGCATAAGCGCATCTTGGAGATAGTTACATGGCTACCGGAACAGTTAAGTGGTTTAACGCGACCAAGGGTTTTGGCTTCATTCAGCCCGACGATGGCGGAACGGACGTGTTCGTTCACATCTCGGCCGTTGAACGCGCAGGCCTGAGCTCGCTCAACGAAGGTCAGAAGATCTCGTTCGAAGCGAAGAAGGACCCGCAGCGCGGCAAGACCAGCGCTGAGAACCTTCGCGTCGACTAACTCTTGCTTTGACGCGTTTTCTTCACGCGAACCGCTTCGCTTGAAAACGCTTTGAGGTTGCTGATTGCGGATTACCACGGACGTACTGGGATCCTTTAATCAGCCTCTGATACAGAAGCCCGCCGGTGATGAACCGGCGGGCTTTTCGTTATGAAGCAATTGTCGCCTTGTCGGTCGGCTTCGCCGCGCTGAAATTCTTTCGCAAGGTCGGCTTGTGGATTTTCCCCGTCGCGTTGCGCGGCAGGGCGTCGACGAACTCGATCAGGCGCGGACATTTGAACCGCGCCAGATTGGCCTGGCAGTGCGCGTGGATTTCTTCGGCCTTAAGCGTATGGCCGGGCTTTACCGCCACGATCGCCATGCCGACCTCGCCCCATTGCTCGCTGGGGATGCCGATCACGGCGGCTTCGGCGATCGCCGTCAGTTGATGCAGCACGCTCTCGACTTCCGCGGGATAAACGTTCTCGCCGCCGGAGATGTACATGTCCTTCCAGCGGTCGACGATGTAGTAGAAGCCTTCCTCGTCGATCCGCGTGGCGTCGCCGGTGTGCAGCCAGCCGTCGGTGAAGGACGACGCGTTGGCGTCCGGCCGGTTCCAGTAACCCGGCGTGACGTTCGGCCCCCTGACCCAGAGTTCGCCGAGCTCGCCGACTGCGGCATCGGTCCCGTCGGGACGAACGATCCGCACTTCCGTATGCAGCACCGGCTTGCCGGAGGAGCCGGCCTTGCGCGCGGCGTCTTCCTTGTCGAGCGTCAGCACCGCGGGGCTGGTCTCGGTCATGCCGTAACCCTGCTGCAGGGCGACGCCGCGGGCTTCCCACACCTTTAGCAACGGCACCGGCATCGGCGCACCGCCGACACCGCCGATCACGAGCCGGCTGAAATCGGCCGTCGCGAACGACGGATGCTGCGACATGAACTGATAGATCGCGGGCACGCCGAAGAACTGGTTGATGCCGACGGCAGCATCGCTGATCAATTGCAGCGCCGTACCGGGATCGAACGCGCGCATGATCAACACGGTGCCGCCGGCATGCAGCACCGGGTTGGTGTAGCAGTTGAGGCCGCCGGTGTGGAACAGCGGCAGCACCGTGAGCAGCACCGACGACGGCGAGATGTAAGCGGGCCCGCCGAGATTGACGCAATTCCAGAACGTCATGCCGTGGGTGATGATCGCGCCTTTGGGCTGGCCCGTGGTGCCCGAGGTGTACATGATGGTCGAGATGTCATCGAGTGTGACGGTCTCGGCCTGGTCGAGCGGCTTTGATGCCGCAATCGCCGCCTCGTAGGAGCCGCCGGGGCCCAGCAGCAGCGCCGACCCAACATTGCAGAGCTTCGCCACCGTCAGCGCGACCTCGGCGAGATCAGTATCGTGGATCATCACCTTGGGCGCTGCATCGCCGACGATGTATTGTAGTTCGGGAACGGTGAGACGGGTGTTGAGCGGCAGGAACACCGCGCCGATCCGGAAGCAGGCGAACTGCACCTCCAGCGTATCCGTCGTGTTCAGCGCCAGCACCGCGACCCGTTCGCCCCGCGCGACTTTCAGTTTGTCGCGCAGATGCGTGGCGAGCAGCGAGATCCGCGCGTCGAACCCGGCATAGGAAAGCCGGCGCTGGCTGGCGAGATCGATCGCCGCAATTTTATCCGGCGTGCGGCGCCCGAAATGGGCGATCCAGTCGTAATAGCGGATAGCCAAGGCTTCCTCCACATCCCGCGGTCTGGCGCCGCCGGTTTGGCTTGATGGTGTTATGTCTAGCAGATGAGGGGACATGAGGGGGATGTTGTCTTGCGTGGAGTGGCTGGGGCCGGTTGGGCGGCGGATCGCTATCTCTTGTCGTCCCGGCGAAGGCCGGGACCCATACGCCGCGGCGTTTGTTGTAATCGAAGGTATCCATCGCTGGCGTTCTCACCGATGGGCCGCGGCGCATGGGTCCCGGCCTTCACCGGGACGACAGGCGACAAGCATACCTTCGCATTCTCGCGGCCCGATTCGCCCGAGGCTTGCTATCGAATTTCCTTACCCTCAAAACAGAGGGCGCAGGGAATGCCGGGATGCGCGCTGCACCCGCGGTCTCGCGTGCATAGTGCACAAAAAGTGGTGCACACGAGCATAC
>JBOHIT010000634.1:0-22447 GCA_050726155.1 Bradyrhizobium sp. | reverse complement strand
CCCTACACGAGCTGGCATAGTCGATAGCCTCATCCGGACATCCGCTCGTTAGGGGCCGCCGGGCGGATTGGGCCGACTTGTCCGCCGTAGCTCGGAGAGCGAAGGCGGAAGGTGTAATCCGCCATTGCAGCGAATGCTCAACAAACACATGCATCGTCGTCCACGGTGCCGACAAGTCTCGACGTCAGTCGCAGGCAAGCACAATGTAGCTTGAAGTTGTGACCGGAGCGGCGGAAGATACGCGATGCCGCGAAAAGTTTGGTGCACAACGCCCCTCTTCTCGCCGTTTCTTCCATAGCATTGGCGGAGACAAAGAAACAATGAAGACGAAAGCGCAATTGCTTACCTACTTACGGCAACATTTTCGTGCCGTTGAGGGAACTACGCCACATGATGCGTGGGATTTTACCCATCAATTTGGCAACGCCGTCGACGCACTTTTATATGTACCACTCTATTGCCCGGAATTCATCGAAGTTGATGGGAGTATTTTGCTCAATCGGATGGGATCAGATTTTGAAAAGCGATTCGTCGAAGTCAAGCGAACCTCAAAACTTGCTCTGACGGAGATCGAGAGTTCTTTCAATGTTCTGGAGCTCGGCTATGCGTTTTCCGATAGAACTCGCGTATCCAACGGAGAGAATGCGTTACTTGCAGAGTCCGTTGCTGAGGCATGGCGAGCACGCTTGGTGTATTTGTATTCCCCGGGCAGATTTGAGGTATCAGTCAGGTGGGCTGAACAAACTGGAGACACTGCCGAGGTCCATTTCTTTGAATTGCGATGATCGGAAATTACGGTGACACCCATGGACTGCACCCCATAAGTGAGACACGGTAATTTCGCGATGTGACAGTGCACTAAACTATGCAGTGATTAAGTGCACTGTCACCGTAATCGCATTGACGTGAGCGCGTTGGCGGACGAAATCTCCAACCTAGTATGCAACGAAGCGGTGCCGTACATTCAACGCTATCTCGATACAGGCGAACTCATCGCGTTGTGGGAATCCGGAAAATCTCCGGGCCTGACGGAAACGCAACGGGTCAAATATTTGGAAGCATTCAATAATAGGCACAAGAGCGGGTAAGAATGAGCTTGGTTGGCACCTGGATTGTGAAGGATACTGACAAACGTACGTTAGCCGATCTGGGTGATGTAGTACTTGAGTTCCAGGAAAACGGTGGACTGATCTACACTGTTCGCGGCTCAACCAAGGACCAGATCATCAACTTGCGCTACAAAATAGAAGGCTTTACGCTTATTACGGACCAGCCTTCGGCCCCAAGGGTTGAGAGAACGGCGTTCGCCATCTCTGACGATGGCGTCCTGACCCTCGCGTTCGATGGCGTACCCTATCAGTTTACGCGACGGTGACGGGTTGCATTCAGTTGGCCGAAATTATGGTAACGCAGATTCGGTGACAGGCCGTGGCCCGTAGGACGGATTGAGTCGAAGGTGCAATCCGCCCGGTCCTAGTCCGCCGTACGCACCAATCCATCAGCGTCATTGCCTGCGACAAACGCGAAGCGTTTGCGTACGGGAGCGCTTGCGACGAAGCAATCCATGCCCGCAGCACAAAGAAAGCTGGATTGCTTCGCTTCGCTCGCAATGACGTTGATGGAGTCTTGATCCAAATTTCAAACATTCGGATACGCGTCGGGTGGCGCCCAGCCTTGCCTTGCGCTGACGCGACCATGCAGTATGGTTCTGGCCGACCGCATCACGCGGCCAGTCCGGAACCGCTTCATGACCCAGCCCGCCCCAAAACGCTTCGCCACGCCCCCTCTCGACAAGTTGCCGGAGGATATCCGCACCCGCATTCTGGCGGTGCAGGAGAAGTCGGGCTTCGTGCCGAACGTGTTCCTGTCGCTGGCCTATCGTCCCGACGAGTTCCGCGCGTTTTTTGCCTATCATGACGCGCTGATGGAGAAGGACAGCGGGCTCACCAAGGCCGAGCGCGAGATGATCGTGGTGGCGACGTCCAGCGCCAACCAGTGTCATTATTGCGTGATCGCCCACGGCGCGATCCTGCGGATCCGGGCGAAGAACCCGCAGATTGCCGACCAGATCGCCGTGAACTACCGCAAGGCCGACATCACGCCGCGCCAGCGCGCCATGCTCGACTTCGCCATGAAGGTGAGCCAGGCGGCGAACACGGTTTCCGAACAGGATTTTGCCGAGGTGGCCGGCCACGGCTTCAGCGACGACGACATCTGGGACATCGCGGCGGTTGCCGCGTTCTTTGCGCTGTCGAACCGGATGGCCAACGTCACGGCGATGCGCCCGAACGACGAGTTCTACATGATGGGGCGGCTGCCGAAATAGCCGCCCGCGATTCTATTTTGACGCGTTTTCTTCACGCGAACCGGGAGTCTCGACTCGCGGAGAGAGCCCCCACCCCAGCCCTCCCCCGCAAGCGGGAGAGGGAGCGCATCTCCTTCGCCGCTCGCAACCGGACCTAACCTCATCATGCTTCAATCATCCGACGCCGGCCCGCACCAGCCGGGCAGATAGACCGCGTCCTTGCTCCTGGCAAAGCCCAGGCCTTTCTCGATCGCAGAATCGAAATCGTCTTCCACGCTCTTGCGCGACATTTTGCGGCGCAGGAAATCCGCCCACAGGAATTCGCTGAATGGGGTGGTGTCCTTTGCAAATCCGCCGGCGCGCCGCAGTTCACCGGCGAGGCTGCGGAACGGGTCGTCCTTGAGATCCGACACCGATTTCGGCAAGTCCCTGAAATGCCGCCGCTCGCCCCTGGCGTCATACGGATAGACCCATCGCTTGTTGTCCATCACGCCCCAGAACGCATCGCGCTCGACCATGGTGAGATCACCGATCACGGTGACGAGGACGTCCTTGACGCCTTCATCGTGCAGCGCACGCGCCAGATGATGGTGATCGACCACGTAATAGCGATCCTGCGGGCCATGGATGACGGGGATCATGTGCTTGCCGAGCAGTTCGGCGCGTTTCCTTGCCGACTTGTGCTCGCGCCAGCGCTTGCGCTTCTCCTTCACCTCCCGCATCCCGACCGTCATCTGGGTCGGACGCAGCGACAGGATCGGGACCGGCTTGAGGATTGGTTCGCGTGTATTGGCCATGATGTGAACCTTCGGAGTTCGAGCCGCGAAAACGCTGAAACTGGCATCTTTATGCCATGGCGGCAGCTGCGGTGAAACGCGTGTTCCATGTCACACCGCGGGGATAGACCTGCAAGGATGCGCACCAACATTTTATGTTGGAAGCACGGCGACCGTGCTAAACAGGATCACAACTTCGCGGACCGATTGCAGTGAAGACCCAGCTGCCGATACACAGGGATGACGAGCACGTCGTGGTCAAATTCCGGCCGCGGACCTCGGACCATCCGCCGGGGCATCGTAACGAGCCCGGGCATCGTACCGAGCCTGGGCATCGTAACGAGCCTGGGCACCGCGATGCGCCGGTCGACCAGGCCCGCAGCGCCCCGGCGGCGAAGGACCTGTCGCGCTACGAACGGCCGCGCGATGAGCCGGACGATTTCCGCCATCGCATGCTGGCGAATGTCGCGGCGTTGGCCTTCACGGTGGCGCTGACGGCGATCGGCATCTGGCTCGCCATGAGCATCGCGGATCTGCGCCGGACCCAGGATTGCGTGCTGATGGGGCGCCGGGACTGCGCCCGGATCTCCACGATGCAGCACAACTAGAAGCCGGGCCTAGAGCGCCTTTTTTACCGGCAAATCGGTTCCCGCCGGGGTGGCCAACCTCCATTGAACTCAGGGCTTGGCTCCGATATACGGGCTCTCGACTCCGGCCGAGGGAAAAACGACGCGCCCGCCTCCCCCAAGCCGTTCCGGATTTATCTCCAATATATCAAAGGCTTAATGATGTCTTCCACATTCGATCAGATCGCCAACATTATCGCGGAGACTTGCGACATTCCGCGCGACACGATCAAGGCGGAAAGCCACGCCATCGACGATCTGGGCATCGACAGCCTGGACTTCCTCGACATCGCCTTTGCCATCGACAAGGCGTTTGGAATCAAGATGCCGCTCGAAAAGTGGACCCAGGAAGTCAACGACGGCAAGGCCACGACCGAGCAGTACTTCGTGCTGAAGAACCTCGCCGATCGCATCGACGAACTGGTCGCCGCCAAGAACGCAGGCACGGGCGCGTAATCGCCCACCATGGACCTCGATTATTTCAAGCTGATTGACCGTATCGTCGACCTCAATCTCGGCGAACGGACAATTGTGGTCGAAGCCCAGATACCGGAAAAGCATACGATTTTCGAAGGCCATTTCCCGGGCTTTCCGATCATGCCTGGCGTCCTGCTGACCGAAGCGATGGCGCAAAGCTCGGGCTGGCTCTTGCTCGGCGTGCTGAAGTTCGAGCGCATGCCGTTCCTGGCCATCGTGAAGGAAGCCAAGATGCGGGGGTTCGTCAGCCCCGGTCAGTTGCTGACGATCGAGGCCAAGGTCGAGCACGAAGGCTCCGGCTTTGCGGTCACCAAGGCAAAGGGGCGTGTCGGCAAAGACCTGAAGTGCAGCGCTGAAATCACCTTCGGCCTTAGCCCCTTCCCCGATCCTGCCTTCCGCGTGCACATGGACGCGATGGCCAGCAAGATCGGCTTCCCGCTACAGGCGATACCGCATGACTGAGTCCCAATCCTCGCCGGCAAAAGAAGTCTGGATCACGGGCATCGGCATCGTGTCCTCGCTCGGTGAAGGGCTGGATGCGCATTGGGATGCGCTGAACGAAAAGCGAATCAATAGCGAAGCCCAGCGTTTTGCGCCCTACATCGTGCATCCGCTCGCCCCGGTTTCGTTCGACGCCCAGATACCCAAAAAGGGCGATCAGCGGCAGATGGAGGCCTGGCAGCGCATCGGCACCTATGCGGCCGGGCTGGCGCTGGACTCAGCCGGCATCAAAGGTAAAGCGGAAATCCTTGGCCGGACCGACATGATCGTCGCCGCCGGCGGCGGCGAACGGGATCTCGCGGTCGATCTCGCGATCATGAACGCCGACGCGAAGGGTAATTCCGGACCCGGCTTTCTCAACGAGCGGCTGATGAACGATCTGCGGCCGACGCTGTTTCTGGCCCAGCTCTCCAACCTGCTCGCCGGCAACATCGCCATCGTCCATGGCGTATGCGGGACGTCGCGGACTTTCATGGGTGAGGAAGCCGCCTCTATCGACGCGGCGCGGATCGCGCTTGCCAGAATCGAATCCGGCCAAAGTGAGATTGCCTTGGTCGGCGCCGCGCATAACGGCGAGCGTTCCGATCTGCTGGTTCTCTACGAGTTCGGCGACTTCAACCTGACCGGCGACTTCGCACCGGTATGGTCGCGCGGGAGCAACAGCGGCTTCGCGCTCGGCTCCGCCGGCTGCTTCCTGGTGCTGGAATCCCGGGAGCACGCGGAAGCGCGCGGCGCCAAACCTTATGCGAAACTGACAAAGGTGGTCGCCGATCTCGCGCAGCGCAAGCAACCGGGCACGGTGACCAAATCGCTCGAAGCAATGTGGCCGAAGCTCGGCGTCGTCGCCGACAAGGGCAACCTGATTACCGGCGCCACCGGCGTGGAACCGGTGACGTCGGAAGAAAAGGCGTTCCTGGCCCAGCATCCCGGCTTTGCCGTGCGCGCAACCGGCACGATGTTCGGCCACACGCTTGAAACCCAGTTTCCGCTGGGATTGGCGCTTGCGGCACTGTCGCTCTCGCGCGGCGCGCTGTTTCCGCCCAACGATCCGACCGGGCTCGAGGTTGAAAAGCCTAATGCGCCGGACCAGATTGTGGTGCTGGGGGTCGGTCACTGGCAGGGCGAAGGCATGGCTCTGGTCGAGGCCGTCAAGTAACGCGTGATCCGGAACATCGCTGTTCGGGGACCACGCCGAGACCATGAAATGAGCGCGCGAGCGCATATTGTTACGGCGCAGCATCGACGGGGGAACCATGTCAGCACCACGCGATAAATTCGGCAGGCCGATCGTCGTCGTCACCGGCATGGGCGTCGTGACGTCGCTTGGCGCCGGCAAGCAGGACAACTGGACCAGGCTGACGGCGGGCGAATCCGGCATTCGCACCGTGACGCGCTTTCCGATCGACGGGCTGAAGTCGACCATGGCGGGCACGGTCGACTTCGTCAGCGCCGATCCGGTCTCTTCGACCGGATTGACCGAGCAGCTGGCCAAGATGGCGACCGAGGAAGCGCTTGAACAGGCCGCCATCGGCGGCAAGGCCGATTTCCCCGGGCCACTGTTCCTGGCGGTGGCGCCCGTCGAGGTCGAGTGGCCGCAGCGGCTCGCGCTCGGACGCGCGATCGGAAAGGCCGAATTCGGTTATGACGACGTGCTGCGCGTCAGCGGCGGCGGACGGTTCGGTGAATTCCATCACCGCTTCATGTTCGGATCGGTGGCGAGCCATCTGGCCGAAACCTACGGCACCAAGGGGTCGCCGATTTCGCTCTCCACCGCCTGCGCGTCCGGCGCGACTGCGATCCAGCTCGGCGTCGAAGCGATCCGCCGCGGCGAGGCCGATGCGGCGCTGTGCGTGGCGACCGACGGCTCGGTCAATCCGGAAGCGCTGGTGCGGTTCTCGCTGCTGTCGGCGCTGTCGACACAGAACAATCCGCCGCAAGCGGCCTCCAAACCATTCTCGAAGAACCGCGACGGCTTCGTCATGGCGGAAGGGGCCGGCGCGATGGTGCTGGAAAGCTATGAGTCCGCCATCGCGCGCGGCGCCAAAATCCTGGGCGTCGTCGCCGGCTGCGGCGAACTGACCGACTCGTTCCACCGCACCCGCTCCAGCCCGGACGGCAAGCCGATCATCGGCTGCATGCGCAAGACGCTGGCCGATGCCGGCCTCGAGCCGGAGCAGATCGACCATATCAACGCGCACGGCACCGCGACGCCGGAAAACGACAAGATGGAATACAACACCACCGCCGTCGTGTTCGGCGATCATCTGCCGAAAATTCCGGTGTCGTCGAACAAGTCGATGGTCGGGCACACGATTTCAGCGGCCGGCGCGGTCGAGGCCGTGTTCTCGCTCCTGACGCTCGAGCATCAGCGGATTCCACCGACCATCAACTACGAGATTCCGGATCCGGCCATCCTGTTCGACGTCGTCGCCAACAAGTCGCGCGACGCCCGCGTCACCGCCGTGATGTCCAACTCGTTCGGCTTCGGCGGGCAAAATGCCTCGCTGATCCTGACGCGTGAACCGGCCTAGCCGCCTGTCCCCAAAGAACCGCCTATGAACCGCCTGCTGCTTCGTACCAAGGCGCGCCTTCGCGACGCCGCCAAGCCGGTCGCGGAAGCCGCCGTGGGCGGGCTGACGATCGCCCTGCTGCGCACGACGCGCTATTTCGATCCGGACAAGACCGCCAATTTCTTCGGTCGCGTCACCCGCTTCATCGGCAGCAAGCTGCGCGAGGACCGGATCGGCCGCGAGAATCTCACGGCCGCCTTCCCGGAAAAATCTCCGGAGGAGATCGAGAGGATCCTCGCCGGCGTCTGGGACAATCTCGGCCGCATCGGTGCTGAATTCGCCCATCTCGATCACATCTGGGATTACGACGTCGATCAGCCGGACAAGCCGAGCCGGGTCGAGTTCGGCGCGCGGACCAAGCAGATCTTCGATCAGCTCCGAGACGACGGCAAGCCGGCGATCATCTTCGCGAGCCATCTCGGCAATTGGGAAATTCCAGCACTCGGCGCCGTCGCGCACGGACTCGATTGCGCCATCCTGTTCCGGCGGCCCAACAGCGAATCCGCCGATCGCGCCATCGAGCGGATCCGCGCCGTCAAGATGGGCACGCTGATCCCGGCCGGCCGTGAAGCACCGCTCAGGCTCGGCGAGGCGCTACAGAACAACCAGCACGTCGCGATGCTGGTCGATCAGTATTTGGCCAACGGCGTCGAGGTCACCTTCTTCGGCCGCAAGACCAAGGCCAATCCGACGCTGGCGCGGCTGGTGCGTCAGGTCGAATGCCCGATTCACGGCGTGCGCATCATCCGCCTGCCCAACCACCGCTTCCGCGCCGAACTCTCCGAAGAGGTCAAGCCGGTGCGCGACGCGGCAGGACAGATCGACATTCAAGGCACGATGCAGGCCGTGACCTCAGTGATCGAGGGCTGGGTGCGCGAATATCCGGACCAGTGGCTGTGGCTGCACCGCAGGTGGCGGTAGCTGCGTTGCCGTAGCCCGGATGAGCGAAGCGACATCCGGGACTCCTCCGATGCCGTCACCCCGGATATCGCTTCGCTCATCCGGGCTACAGAACTGTGAGGAACAGACCTTCGTACATCCACTCTCGTCATGCCCGGCCTTGTGCCGGGCATCCACGTCTTAATGGTATTTCAGCGAGGAAGACGTGGATGGCCGGGCATAGGCGAGCGAAGCGACGCCGTCCTTCAGACGGCTAAGCCCGGCCATGACGGAGAAACTTCTCTCCGAGTCACTTCCCGGTCTTCACCCTGGTCCACAACCGGTTGATGACGCGCTGGGTGGCGGGATCGCGGGCGTTGATCACGAACAGCTTCTTCTGGATCGCCTCGTCCGGATAGATGTTCTTGTCGTTGAGGATTTTTGGATCGACCAGCTTCTGGCTCGCCAGATTACCGTTGGCGTAGGACAGGAAATTGGAATTCCTGGCCGCGATCTCCGGCCGATAGAGGTAGTTGATCAGCGCATAGGCTTCGGTGACGTTCCTGGCGTCGGCCGGGATCGCGAGATTGTCGAAGAACATCTGCGCGCCCTCCTTCGGGATCGTGTAGCCGATCTCGATATCGTTCCTGGCCTCCGCCGCGCGGCTGCGCGCCTGCATGATGTCGCCCGACCACCCCACCACGAAGCAGATCTCGCCGGACGCCAGCGCGCCCAGATATTCGGACGAATGAAACTTGCGGACATAGGGCCTGATCTTGATGACGAGATCGGCAGCCTTCTCCAGATCAGCCTGCTTGATCGAGTTCGGATCGATACCGAGATAGCTCAGCGCCGCGGGCAGGATGTCGTCGGCGGAATCCAGCATGTGGATGCCGCAGTCTTTGAATTTGGCGAGGTTCTCCGGCTTGAAGACGATATCCCAGCTGTCGATTTTGGCGTCGGGGCCCAGAATTTTCTGCGCCGTCTTGACGTTGTAGCCGATGCCCGTGGTGCCCCACATGTAATTGGCGCCGTAATCGTTGCCGGGATCGTAGGTCGCGAGCTGTTTTGTCACCACCGGCCAAGCATTGGCGAGGTTCGGCAGTTTTGCCTTGTCGAGCTTGAGGAACACCTTTGCCGTGATCTGGCGCTGCAGGAAATAGCCGGTGGGAACGACGACGTCGTAACCGGATTTTCCGGCGAGCAGCCGCGTTTCCAGTGTCTCGTTGGCGTCGAAGGTGTCGTAGACCACCTTGATGCCAGTTTCCCTGGTGAAATCTTCCAGCACCCCCGGCGCCATATAGTTCGACCAGTTGTAGAAGTTGAGCGTGCGCTCTTCCGCGCTCGCCGGCGAAAGCGACAGGACCGCAGCCACCGCGCCGATGACACCAACGAAATTGCGGGTCCGATCGCGCATTCTCTACCTCTTGCGGCGATGCACCGCGTCCGACAGGCGCTCCAGCGCCGTGTCCAGCGTGGCGTCCTTCTTGGAAAAGCAGAACCGTACGACTGAGGTCACCGCATCCTGTTCGTAGAACGCCGACACCGGGATCGCGGCGACCTTGTAGTCATTGACGATGCGGTGGCAGAATTGCACGTCGGTCTCGTTGAGCCCGAGCGGCGACAGATCGACGGTCAGGAAATAAGTGCCTTGTGATTTCAGGACGGGAAAGCCGATGCTCTCGAGCCCCTTGGTCAGGCGATCCCTGCTCCGCGCCAGCTCCTTGCGCATGTCGTAAAAATACTCGGCCGGCTTGTCGAGGCCGTAGGCAACGGCGGCCTGCAGGTTGGGCGCCGTCGTGAAGGTGAGAAACTGGTGCACTTTCGCTGCGACCCGCAGCAGCGGCGGGGCGGCGCAGACGAAGCCGATCTTCCACCCCGTCAGCGAAAAAATCTTGCCCGCGCTGCCGACCTTGATAGTGCGGTCGCGCATGCCCGGGATCGTGATCAGCGGGATATGTTCGCGGCCGTCGAAGGTCACGTGTTCCCAGACCTCGTCGCAGATCGCTATCGTGTCGAACTCCTGGCAGAACCGCGCCAGTAGTTCGAGGTCCTCGCGCGGATAGACCACGGCGGCCGGATTGAGCGGATTATTGAACAACACCGCCTTGGTCTTGTGATTGAAGACGCTGCGCAGCATCTCCTCGCTCAACCGCCAGTCCGGCGGTTCGAGGCGCAACAGCCGCGGGATGCCGCCAGCCTGGCGGATGATCGGCAGATAGCTGTCATAGACCGGCTGGAAGCACACGACTTCGTCGCCGGGTTCGACCACCGCCAGAATGGAAGACGTCAGGGCTTCGGTGCCGCCCGAGGTCACCATCACTTCGGTCATCGGGTCGAGTTTCAACCCGTGCCAACGTCCATAGTGAGCCGCGATCGCCTGCCGCAGCTCCGGAATACCCATCATCGACGGGTATTGGTTGTAGCCGTTGATTGACGCGTCGGCCGCCGCGCGCCTGATGTCCTCAGGCCCGGGATCGTCCGGAAAGCCCTGGCCGAGATTGATGGCGTTGTTGTCACGCGCGGCCTGCGACATCGCCTCGAAGACGGTGACCGGCAGGTCGGCGAAGACCTTGTTCATGGAAGTCATTTTTTCAAAGAATCCTTGGGGGACGTCAGCCGCCGGTCTTGGTCTGCAGCCCCGCTGCCTTCCAGCCCAAAATGCCGCCCGCCAGATGCTTGTCGTAGGGAAGTCCCACCGCCTGTGCGGCCAATGAGGCCGTCACCGAGCGTTTGCCGGAGCGGCAGGCAAACACCACCTGCTTGCCCTTGGGGTCCGGAATGGCCGCCGGGTCAAACGACTGCAGCGGAACCACCACCGCGCCGGGATAGGCTTCCACGGCCACTTCATTCGGCTCGCGGACATCGACGAGCAGATAGCGTCCCTCCGCCATCCCCTTCGCCACGTCTTCCGGCGTTAAATCGTGCACCTGATGGTCCGCCACGCGCAATCCTCCCGACAATCTGCTTTGAGGGTCCTGCCCCCAGTCGGGCGCCAAAGTCGCCTCTGGCGCGCCGAAAATCAAGCGCTGCAAATGGTTTGATCGGCCGCCAAACCTGGCCCAAATCGCAACGGTCACGCAGCGCTGTTATTCTCCCCACGACCTGATTTCAGCCCGGAAGTTGCCTTGCGATAGGCCAGGCGCCGACCGGCGTTTGAGGGCCGGTCACCCTGTAACCCCGCCGCAAATAGAAACCCAGGGCATTCGGGCTCGCTTCCGCACGAACGGCATCGAGGCCCCGTCCACGTATCAGTCCTTCGAGCCGGTCGAGCAACGCCGCACCGATGCCATGACCGGCATATTCAGGGGCCGTGTACAACGCTTCGAGCCTGTCGCCGCGGATACCGCCCCACCCGGCCACCACACCCTCCTGCTCGGCAATCCGGATTTCCAGTTCGCGAAGTTTTTGCTCCATGCCGGCGAGCGTGACCTGGCCTGCCCACGCCTCGGCGGCTGCGATCGACATTGCCGGCGGCGCCAGTTCAAGGATCGACCTTCGCCGCACCTCGAAGAGAAGTGTCGCGTCATCGAGCGTAGCCAGGCGATGTGGGGCAGCACCCATGACGCGCAATCCCGCGGTCAGATTCGAGACACCTTGCGGATGCTCTACCAGATCGTGGCTTCAGATGGTGACTTCAGATGGTGACTTGCGTTCCCACCTCGACCACGCGGCCGCTCGGAATCTGGAAATAGTCAGTGGCGTCGTTGGAGCTGCGGCTGAGCGCGATGAACAGATGGTCCTGCCAGCGCGGCATGCCCGAATGGGCGGCCGGCTTGAGCGCGCGCCGGGACAGGAAAAACGACGTTGCCATGATGTCGAACTGCCAGCCCAGCCTGCGGGCGATCGCCAGCGTCCGCGGCACGTTGGGCTGTTCCATGAAGCCGAACCGCAGCGTCACCTTGGAGAAGGTCTCGCTGAGTTGCTCCATCCGGACCCGCTCGGCATCGTCGATCCGCGGCGTCGATGCGGTCTCGATGGTGAGGATGACATTCTTCTCGTGCAGCACCTTGTAGTGCTTCAGGCTGTGCATCAGCGCCGTCGGCGCGCTTTCGGGATCGCTGGTCAGGAACACCGCCGTGCCGGGGACCCGCTGGGGCGGGCGTTTTTCCAGCATCGCCGCCAGATCGGTGAGCGGGAATTCGAGCTTGCGCGATTTCTCGAACAGCAGCCGGCTGCCGCGCCGCCACGTGTACATCAACAGCATCACGACGCCGCCCAGCGCCAGCGGCACCCAGCCGCCTTCGAACACCTTCAGGAGGTTGGCGGCGAGGAAGGTCAGGTCGAGGAAAAGAAACGGCGCGATCAGTGCCGCGGCCGCGATCGGCGACCATTTCCAGACCCGCCAGATCACGACAAAGCCCATCATGGCTGTCACCACCATGGTCCCGGTCACGGAAATGCCGTAGGCCGACGCCAGCGCGCTCGACGAGCGGAACAGCAGCACCAGCAGCATCACCGAAACGAACAGCAGCAGGTTGATGCGTGGAATGTAGATCTGGCCGGAATGCGATTCCGAGGTATGGCGGATTTCAAAGCGCGGCATCAGGCCGAGTTGGATCGCGGTGCGGGTCAGCGAATAAGCGCCGGTGATCACAGCCTGGCTCGCGATCACGGTCGCCAGGGTGGCGAGCGCCACCATCGGGATCAGCGCCCAATCCGGGAACATCAGGAAGAATGGATTTTCGATCGCCTTGGGATCGGCAATCAAGAGCGCGCCCTGCCCCATATAGTTCAGCGCCAGCGACGGCAGCACGATGAACAGCCACGCGGTCTGGATCGGCCGTTTGCCAAAATGGCCCAAATCGGCATAGAGCGCTTCCGCGCCGGTGACCGCCAGAAACACCGCGCCGAGCGTCACGAAGCCGATCACGCCGTGATGGATCATGAAGGAAATCGCGTAGAGCGGATTGAGCGCCTGCAGCACCTGGGGATGCTGGATGATCTGCGGTACCGCCGCGACCGCAATGATGGCGAACCACACGCACATCACAGGCCCGAAGAACGATGCGACGCGCGCTGTGCCGCGCGACTGGACCGCGAACAACACGACCAGGATGATCATGGTGAGCGGCACGACGTAATGGTCGAAGGTCGCGGTGACGAGCTTGATGCCTTCGATCGCCGACAGCACCGACAGCGCCGGGGTAATGACGGCGTCGCCGTAGAACAGGGCGCCGCTGATGATGCCGAGCAGCACGATCGCCGCGGCGCCCTTGCCGTTGCCGACGCCGCGCTGCGCCAGCGCCATCAGCGCCAGCGTGCCGCCTTCGCCGTTGTTGTCGGCGCGCAGCAGGATGACGACATATTTCAGCGTCACCACGACAACCAGCGCCCACAGGATCAACGACAGAATGCCGAGCACCGCCTGCGGATCGACATTCCCGGCACCACTCGCGGCCACGATCGCCTCGCGCAGCGCGTAGAGCGGGCTGGTGCCGATGTCGCCATAGACGACGCCGATGCTGCCGAGCATCAGGGCCTTGAAGCCGGCGGTGGAATGCACTTCCCCATGCCCGTTGGCCGCGGGCGTTTCCGCCGCGGTAAGCGCAATCTGGGACGACATGGGACAGGCCTCGGATGTTTGCCGCACTGCACAATGCAGAAGCGCAGGCCTATACTCCTGTCCAGAATGCATAGGTTAGGCTGAATTCAGGCCTCCGATATGCGCACTACGCATAGCTGGCGGCTTTTCTAAGCACCGAATCCCGTCGTGCGATCAACTAGTTACTCAGATCGTGACTTAGATGGTGACTTGGGTGCCGACCTCGACGACCCGCCCGGTCGGGATCTGGAAATAGTCGGTGGCGTCGTTGGCCGACCGGCTCATCGCAATGAACAGGTGATCCTGCCATTGCGGCATTCCCGACTGCGCCGACGGCTTGAGCGAACGCCGCGACACGAAGAACGAAGTCGCCATGATGTCGAATTGCCAGCCGAGCTTGCGCGCGATCACCAGCGCCTTGGGCACGTTCGGCGATTCCATGAAACCGAACCGCAGCCGCACGGTGGCGAACTTCTCGCTGATGGTCTCCATCCGGACGCGCTCGGACGCATCGACGCGGGGCGTCTGCGCGGTCTCGATCGTCAGGATCACATTGTGCTCGTGCAGCACCTTGTTGTGCTTGAGATTATGCAGCAGCGCCGTCGGCACGAAATTCGGATCGCTGGTCAGGAATACCGCGGTGCCCTTGACGATATGCGGCGGACGTTTTTCAAGACTCTTGATCAGATCGATCAGCGGCACCTCGATGCGCCGGGTCTTGGCGACCAGGATCGCCGCACCGCGACGCCAGGTCCAGATCATGACCGCCATCGCGACCCCGAACAGCAGCGGCACCCAGGCGCCTTCCAGCAGCTTCAACAAATTGGCGCTGAAGAACGCCATGTCGACGACGACGAAGGGCAGAATAACCGCAGCCGCGGTCGCCGCGCGCCAATTCCATAATTTCCAGACCACGACAAAACCCATGATGCCGTCGGCGACCATGGTGGTGGAGACGGCGATGCCGTAGGCGGAAGCAAGTCCGCTCGACGTGCGGAACAGCAGCACCAGCAGAATGACACCGAGCAGGAGCATCCGGTTGACGCGCGGCAGATAAATCTGGCCGGCATGGGTCTCGGAGGTGTAGCGAACCTCGAAGCGCGGCAACAGGCCAAGTTGCACCGCCTGGCGCACCAGCGAATAGGCGCCGGTGATCACCGCCTGGCTCGCGATCACGGTGGCGGCCGTCGCCAGCACCACCAGCGGCAGCAGCAGGATGTCGGGAGCCAACCGGTAGAACGGGCTTTCGATCGCCTTCGGATTGGACAGCACCAATGCCCCCTGCCCGAAGTAATTGATCAGAAGCGCCGGCAACACCAGATAGAACCACCCGGTCTGAATCGGCTTGCGTCCAAAATGCCCGAGGTCCGCATAAAGCGCCTCGCCGCCGGTCACCGCCAGAAACACCAGGCCCAATGTCACCAGCCCGATGACACCATGCGACAGCACGAACTGGATCGCGTACCAGGGATTGATCGCCGCCAAAACCGTGGGATCGTCGGTGATATGGACGATGCCCAATATCGCCAGCGTCGCGAACCAGACCAGCATGACCGGCCCGAACGCCGACGCGACCCGCGCGGTGCCGCCGCTCTGCACCGAGAACAGCAGGACGAGAATGAAAATCGTCAGCGGCACCACGTAATGCTCGAGCGCCGGCGCGACGAGCTTGAGGCCTTCGACCGCCGACAGCACCGAAATCGCTGGCGTGATCATGGAATCGCCGATGAACATCGAAGCGCCGACGACGCCGAGCGCCAGCAGCGGCCAGCTGCGGCGGCCCAGCGCCCGTTGGCCCAGCGCCATCAGGGAGAGCGTGCCACCCTCGCCGTTGTTGTCGGCGCGCAGCAGCAACAGCACGTATTTGGCGGTCACGACGATGAACAGCGACCACAGGATCAGCGAGAGCACGCCGAGCACGATCGCGCGCGATACCGGTTCGCCCGCGGCGGCATGCGTCACGGCCTCGCGGAAGGCGTACAAAGGCGACGTCCCGATGTCGCCGAACACCACGCCGATACTTCCCAGCGTCAGGGCCCAAAAGCCTGAGGTAACCTGCCCCTCATGGGCTTCGGTGGATGTGACGCTGACAGTCATGACGCGGGAAAAACGCTCTCACGGTTGATTTGATCCGGGCCGCTATCGACGCTTCCGCGTCGCCTGTCAATCATCGGCCGAGCATAGCACCGCCGGCGGTGCCGCAGCCACGTAAAGCAGGTTTCGCGACATTATTGGAGAGGTAAGATAGTAGTAGCGTCGAATTACGGCTTCAGGCCGGGCGGGAGCGGCGGATTTTCGCGCATTAATGTGATGGTGACGCGACGGTTTGCCGGCAGCGTCGGATCATCAGGAAACAGCGGCTGGCTGTCGGCCTTGCCGGAGACCGCAAAGACGTGTGACGGCGGCAGCCCCTCGCGCTCGAGGATCTGGCGCACCACATTGGCGCGATCGGCCGAGAGATCGAACGCGCCATAGTCGCTGCGCGCCGGCAGGAAGCCGGCCGCGGTGTGGCCGACAATGGACACCCGCAGCGGCGTCGCCCGCAGCGGCGCTGCGAGCTTCTGGATCAGCCTGCGGGTGCGGTCGTACGGCGCCTTGGAACCGTCAGCAAACATCGACCTGCCGTCCTGGTCGACGATCTCGAGATTGAGACCCTGGCTGGTCTCCTCGAAGATGATGTGCTTGGACATCTCGGTCAGTTCCGGCATGTCCTGCAGCGCCTGGCGCAGCGACGCCGAAGCCAGCGCGAATTCACGATCGACCTTGAGGCGGGCGCCGCTATCGCGGGCGCGGTCGGTGTCGTCGGGGGTCGGCGTAGCGGACGACTGCTCCGGCGAAATATGATCGACGTTCTTCAGCTTCGGCCGCGTCGGCAGACCGTCGGATTCGACGATGCCGGAATAGCGCACTTCGGTCTGCACGCCGAACGCTTCGCGCATCGAGCCGGCGACGATTTTCAGCTTGTCCTTGTCCTGGCTGGAGAACGCGACCAGCATGACGAAGAACGCCAGCAGCAAGGCCATCAGGTCGGCGAAGGTCACGAACCAGCCGTGACCGCCATGTGCCTCTTCGCGTTTTTTCTTGGCCATGTTCTATGTCCGCGCCTGGATACTGCCTCTGGGATCAGGCGGTTGCCAGTTCGCCTTCCTCGTGGCGATGTTTCTCGGGCAGATAGGCCAACAGCATTTCACGCACCAGCGCCGGACTCTTGGAATCGCGGATCATGAGAATTCCGTCGATGATCAGCGTGCGATTGGTTTCCTCGTCGAGCAGCTTGCCATGCAGCTTGTCGGCGATCGGCAGACAGATCAGGTTCGCGACCAGCGCGCCGTACAGCGTCGCCAACAGCGCCACCGCCATGAAGGGACCGAGTTTCGAAGGATCCTGCATGTTCGAGAACATCTGCACCATGCCGAGCAGCGTTCCGATCATGCCGAACGCCGGCGCGCAGTCGCCGATGGCGCGATAGATCTTCGACCCCTCGTTGAGGTGCATCAGGAAGTTGTCGCGATCGCGCTCGAGATTGTCGCGGATGAATTCGAGATCGTAGCCGTCGGCGACGTAACGGATTCCCTTGGCGAGGAACGGCTCGTTGGTGTCGACCTTTTCGAGCCCGACCGGGCCCTGCTTGCGGGCGATTTCGGCGATGCGGGCGAGTTCATCGACGAGGTCGCGCGCCGACAGGCGGCTCATCGTGAAAGCGAATTTGGCGCCGAGCGGCATGCCGTGCAGGATGGCACTGAGCGGAAACCGGATCAGGGTGGCGGCAAACGAACCGCCGAAGATGATGATGACGGCGTGGATGTCGTAGAACATCCGGAAATCGCCACCCATCAGAATCAGCGTGCAGAGCACGATGGCGCCGGCGACCAGGCCAAGCAGCGTGGTGATATCCATTCTGAACTCCGACGCGTACGCGAACGACCTGCCCGTACTGGACAATGGCGCCGCCCATCCGGGGCTGCGCAAGAGGCACCCTACGACTGCGCCATTAAAGACCCGTAAAGGTTAAACTCTAATAGGGTTCGTAAAATTGCGGGCCAGCACGCGTCGACGATCTCAACTATTTGCTAACCATTGTGTCGCGCGGCTCTCTCCGCCGCTGTCATTGCGAGGAGCGATCGCGACGAAGCAATCCATACCGTCTTTGCGGCAAGATGGATTGCTTCGCGGAGCCTGTCATCGGGCGCGCATTCGCGCGATCCGTTGGCTCGCAATGACGGACGGTGGCCCATCCCCCGCCCGGCCTTACTGCGCCTGGACGCCGATCCCTGCGGATTTGATGATCGGCCACCATTTTTCGATCTCGGTCTTCTGAAACGCGGCGAGACCCTCCGGCGTCTGTTGCGCGCGCGGGGCGATATCGAGCCCCAACTCGGTGAAGCGCTTCTGGATGGCGGGATCGGCCAACGCCTCGACGGTGGCGGCGTTGAGCTTGGCGACGATGTCCTTGGGCGTTCCCTTCGGCGCCCAGAAGCCGAACCAGCCGGACATATAGAGTCCGGGCACGCCGGTTTCGTCGGCGGTTGGAATGTCCGGCATCGATGCCGAGCGCGCCACCGACAGGTTGGCCAACGCCTTGATGGCGCCGGCGCGGATTTGCGGCAGCGCCACCGCACCCTGCACCACCAGCAGATCAACCGTACCAGCGACGAGATCCGTCATTGCCGGCCCCGCGCCGCGATAGGGAATGAACTGCACCTTCTGCTTGGTCAGATTCTCGAACATCACGCCGGTGACATTGGCGGCCGCGTTCTGGTTGACGAAATTGATCTTGTCGGGATTGGCCTTCATCCAGGTCACGAGTTCGCCAAGCGTATTGGCCGGCAGATCTTTCTTGGCGACCATCAGCTGCGGATTGTTCGAGATCAGCGCGATCGGCTCGAAATCCTTTTCCAAATCATAGTCGAGCTTGTAGATGATGCTGCCGACATGGGTGTCCCATTGCCCGATGTCGAAGGTGTAACCGTCCGGCGCCGCGCGGGCGACACGACCGACGCCGATGCTGCCGCCGGCGCCGCCGACATTTTCGATCACGATGGATTGTCCGAGCGATGCGCGCATCCGCTCGGCCATGATCCGGGCGGCGGCATCGGTGGATCCGCCCGGAGGAAAGGGAACGACGAGCGTGATGGGCCGCGACGGATAGCTTTGCGCATTCGCATCCGCGACGCCGGCAATGACAAGCAATGACAGCGCCGCCCACAAGGCTCTCATGACGTTTCCCCCTCGTCTGTGAATGACCCCGGCTTTTCGCCGGTGGCCCTTTTTCGTCAGTGAATTTCAGCGGAGCGCTTGAGCGCCGCCTTGAGCTTCTCGAGCGTGAAGTCCGGGCTGCGCGCGATATCCAGGATCGGGGTCTCGCGACGGCCGCAGAGTTCGGCGGCATCCGGGATCTTGGCGGCGATGTCGATCGGAATCACGATCGCGCCATGCTGATCGGCGTGGATCAGATCGTCGGAATGCACGGTCATGCCGGCAACGCGGACTTCGCCGCCGAAATTCTCGGCGTGCACCCATGCATGCGACGGACCGATCGAGCCGGCCAGCGCCTGAAAGCCCGGCGCCCATTGCGGGATGTCCCTGATGGAGCCGTCGGTGATGACGCCGAGGCAGCCGAGCGCCTTGTGCACGTTGCTTTGTACTTCGCCCCAGAACGCGCCGTAGCCGACATCGGCGCCGTCGATATCCTGGATCACCGTGATGCGTGGACCAAAGCCGGTGCCGACATATTCATAATAGGCGATACGGCGGCGCGCCTGCTCATCGGCCGGCAGGCCGGACTTGAGCACCGAGCGGATCGACACGGTGCGGGCGTAGCCGACCATCGGCGGCAGGTCGGGAAACGGGCAAACCAGCGGCTTGGTGGTGTAGCCGATCAGCCGGCGCTCGGGGGCCACGATCTCCATCGCATTGCAGATCGTCGGCGTGTCATAGCGGGCCAACGCTTCAAGCACGGAAGCCGGTAGCGGGGCGGAAGCGGACTGAGTCACTGCGTTTCTCTCCTGATTTTTTGGGCCGGATGTTTGGCAAGGCCGTGGTTCGCTTAGCCCTATAGCCGAGATTGGGATTGAACCCAACTCGGCCAGCGCTCATGGCAGATATCTCGGCAGATATCTCGGCAGATATCTCGGAAAGTCTGCAAGCCGCTCAGTTCAGCCGTGCCGGCCGGTCGTCATGGTCGGCATCGGCCGGAGCCGCCGGGAATGCCGGCGCCGGACCTGCGGGCGCCGCGGCGTCAGTCGTTGCGGCCGCCAGTGCGGCTGCGGCATTTCGCTCGTGGTCGCGATAGGATTTCCAGCCCCACGGCAGGGTCAACAAATACACCACCGTCGCGAACGACAGGATGTACCAGGGATAGCTGACGAGCAGCGCGATGAAGAACACCACCGAGACGAAAACCGGCAGCACCATCTCGGGCGGCACCCGCATCCGCACGGTCTTGCCGGAAAATACCGGCAGCCGCGACACCATCAGGAATCCGATCAAGAGCGTATAGGCCGCGGTGAGCCAGATCGGCGGCATCGGCACGCCGAGAAACGCCAGATAGATCGGCAGCAGCACGGTGAGCGCGCCGAGCGGCGCCGGAACGCCGGTGAAATAGTTCGCCGCAAAGGCCGGCTTGTTCGGATCGTCGATACTGGCGTTAAAGCGCGCCAGCCGCAAACCACCACTGATCGCAAACACCATGCAGGCGATCCAGCCGCCATTGCCAAGTTCGTGCAGCTGCCAGAAATACAGGATCAGGCCGGGCGCCACGCCGAAATTGACGAAGTCGGCAAGGCTGTCGAGTTCGGCGCCGAATTTCGACTGGCCCTTGATCATGCGGGCGACGCGGCCATCGAGGCCGTCGAGCACGGCAGCGAACACAATCGCCGCGACGGCGAGCTCCATGCGCCCTTCGGTCGACAACCGGATCGCGGTCAACCCGGCGCAGATCGCCAGCAGCGTGATGAAGTTCGGCACCAGCATCCGCACCGGGATCGGGCGAAACCGGCGGCGGCGTGCTTCGGGAGATTTGAGATCGGGTGTCATCATGGCTGGCCAATATATAGCAGCCACAAGCCCGCGCCGCCAATGTGGCGGCCGGCAGGCGCCTCAGCCCTTCGGATGGTTAATCGGCGCGGAAGGTCCGGCCCTGATCGTTGCCGGCGAGATCGCCGAGGACCGTTTCGCCGGCGACCGCGGTTTGGCCCTCCGAAACCAGCGATTTGCCGCCTTCGGGCAAATAGACGTCGAGCCGCGAGCCGAACCGGATCAGGCCGAACCGCTCGCCGGCGCCGATGGTTTGCCCCTCGCGCACGAACGAGACAATACGTCGCGCCACCAGGCCCGCGATCTGGACCACGCCGATCCGGCCATGGCTGGCGGTCGAGATCACCAGCGAGTTGCGCTCATTGTCTTCGCTGGCCTTGTCGAGTTCGGCGTTGATGAAGGTGCCGGGCCGGTAGGCGATGCGGTCGATCCGCCCTGCCACCGGAGCACGGTTCACGTGACAATTGAACACGCTCATGAAGATCGAAATCCGCAGCAGCGGCCGGTCGCCGAGACCAAGCTCGGCCGGCGGCAACACTTGCGCGATCATCGAGACGCGGCCGTCGGCCGGCGACACCACGATGCCCTCGCGTACCGGTGTGACGCGTACGGGATCGCGAAAGAATAGCGCGCACCAGACGGTTAGAATCGTGCCGATCCAGCCCAGCGGGGTCCAGATCCAGAACAGGATCAGGCTTGCCAGCGCAAAGCCGCCGATGAAGGGATAGCCCTCGGGATGGATCGGCGGGATTTGCGCGCGGATCGAATTGGCAATCGACATCAAGGCTCACTTGTTGGCTGGCCCACTCCCGTCTCGGGATCGAGCTGTATTTCGATTATTCCGCTGCGGTCACCAGAGGATCCTGGACCGGCGGCGGGGCACGGTTCGGCGCCTCGTTGTCGTCGTCGATCTGCGCGAGTTTCTCCCGCGCCTCTTCAGCTTCACGCTGCCTGTTCCACATACTGGCATAAAGTCCGCCGGAAGCCAAAAGCCGGGCATGGGTTCCGCGCTCGGCAATGCGGCCCTGATCCAGCACGATAATTTCGTCGGCGCCGACAATGGTCGAGAGCCGGTGCGCAATCACCAGCGAGGTGCGGCCGCGCGAGACCCGCTCCAGCGCCTCCTGGATTTCATGTTCGGTGTGGCTGTCGAGCGCCGAGGTCGCCTCGTCGAGCACGAGAATCGGCGGCGCCTTTAGAATCGTGCGCGCGATCGCGACGCGTTGTTTCTCGCCGCCGGACAATTTCAAGCCACGTTCGCCGACCTGGGTTTCATACCCCATCGGTGACATCCGGATGAAACTGTCGATCTGCGCCAGTTGCGCCGCCTCCTCCACCTCGGCATCGCCTGCGTCCCAGCGGCCGTAGCGGATGTTGTAGCGGATGGTGTCGTTGAACAGCACGGTATCCTGCGGCACCATGCCGATAGAGGCGCGCAACGACGCCTGCGTGACGTTCCGGATGTCCTGGCCGTCGATCAGGATTTTGCCGCCGGAGACGTCGTACAGACGGAACAGCAGCCGCGAGATCGTCGACTTGCCCGCACCGGAGGGGCCGACGATCGCAACGGTCTTGCCCGCGGGAACCTCGAAGCTGAGACCCTTCAGGATCGGCCGCTCGGGATCATAGGAAAACCGCACGTCCTCGAAGCGCACGTTGCCGGTACCCACGACCAGCGGCACAGCACCCGGGATATCCTTGATCTCGGGGTTGCGCTGCAGGACGTTGAACAT
>JBOHIT010000633.1:0-3360 GCA_050726155.1 Bradyrhizobium sp. | reverse complement strand
ATCCTGACCATTATTATGGCATGGCAGCGACCTCCACCCTTGATTCCCCACCGATTTCCCGCGCCAGGGCCGCGGCGGACACGGCCGACCCCTCCTTTGCAACGACCCTGGCCCACGGGCTCGATGTGCTGGCCGCCTTCCGTAACCAAAGCGGTTCGCTATCGAATGCGGACCTCGCGACCCACACCGGCCTGTCGCGGCCGACGGTGTCGCGGCTGACCCACACGCTGGAGCGGCTCGGCTATCTCAAGCGCGACGCCAAGGGACGTTTCGAACTCGGGCTCGGCGTTCTCGCCGCCGCCTATCCGGTGTTGTCGGCGCTGAAAGTCCGGCAGCTGGCGCGGCCGCTGATGCGCGAATTCGCGGCCTACACCGGCGGCACGGTTTCGATCGCGATGCCGTTCGGGCTCGACTTCATCTATGTCGAGACGCTGCGCACCACCGACGCGGTGCCGCACGTTCCCGATGTCGGATTTACCGGGACCTTGGCGACAACAGCGGTCGGGCGCGCCTTGCAATCGCTCTCCACACCGGAGGAGCTTGCAGCTTACGTCGCAAGCGTGAAAGCGGAGCGTCCCGAGGAAGCCGAATACGTGCTGACGCGGACGCTGCCGGATATCGAGCTGTGCAGGGAGCGCGGCTTTGCGGTTTCGCTCGGCGAATGGCGCCGCGAGATCTTTGGCGTTGCCGCGCCGCTATACCGGACGGCGACCGGCGATCGCCTTTCCGTCAATTGCGGCATTCCATCATTTCGTTTCGGCGCCGAGCAGATCGAGCGCGAATGCGGACCACGCATTTTGGGTCTTGCGCGCAGCATCCGCTCGCTGGTCGCCAACGGTTAAATCCCCTGACGGGGCAACATCGCATCGCATAGATGATGCGGGGTCATAGTGGGAGGGAATAATGGGCGGGATCAAAGCCGCGCTGCGGCTTGCCGTCGGCATCGCCATGCTGGTGGGCGGCGCAGCGCAGGCGCAAAGCAACTATCCGAGCCGGCCGATCCGCATCATCGTGCCCTACCCCGCCGGCGGCATTGTCGACATCGTCGCCCGCACCGTGATCGAACAGGTCGGCCGCGATCTGAAGCAGGCGATCGTCGTCGAGGCGCGGCCCGGCGCCAACGGCAATATCGGAACGGCTGCGGTCGCGCGCAGCGAGCCCGATGGCTACACCTGGCTGGTCACGGGACCCGCGGCGCTGGTCAATCCGACGCTGTACAAGGACGCCGGCTGGGACGCGATGAAGGACCTCAAATGCGTCGGCCTCGCGATCTGGAATCAAAGCGTCGCGGTGGTGAATCCCGCGAGTCCCGCCAAAACGCTCGCCGAGTTCGTCGAT
Source organism: Bradyrhizobium sp. (assembly GCA_050726155.1). Taxonomy (GTDB): domain Bacteria; phylum Pseudomonadota; class Alphaproteobacteria; order Rhizobiales; family Xanthobacteraceae; genus Bradyrhizobium. The sequence goes on along the minus strand of JBOHIT010000633.1, from coordinate 2,022 downwards.
CTCGCGCGGGCAAAACCCGGCGAACTCAATTTCGGCAATCCCGGCACCGGCTCCTCGATCGATCTCACCGCGCAAAAGCTGTTTCAGACCGCCAGCATCAAGCTGACCAATGTCGGCTACAAGGGCCAGCCGCCGGCGCTGATCGACCTGATGACCAACCTCATGCATTTCGAGATCGTCTCGCTGGCGCTGGCGCTGCCGCATATCAAGCAGAACACCATCAAGCCGCTCGCCGTGTTCACCGAGAAGCGGATCGCAGATCTGCCCGACGTGCCGACGATCGCGGAAGCCGGATACCCCGGCGCGTCCTATGTCTCCTGGTACGGCATCTACGTGCCGGCGGCGACGCCGGACGCGCTGGCCGAAAAGATCAATCAGGCGATCAGCAAGGCGCTGCTCAATCCCGAGGTCCAGCGCCAGCTTGCGGTCGCCGACATTCCGGGCAAGCCGATGTCGCTCGGTGAACTGGCCGCGTTGATGAAGGCGGACCATGACAAGCTGAACGCCGTCGTGAAAGCCTCCGGCATGACGGCGCCGTAATCAGTGCTGCGCCCAGATGAAGGCCGTGGTCGCGGCAATGCCAAGCGCGGTCCGCACCGCATGCAGCCCGCCCCACTGCACGATCAGGCGGCGTGACTCCGGCCCCGCATCGGCTTCGGCAATGGCGTTGAGCTTGCGGTTGGTCGGCATGATGCCCAACAGCGTGTAGGGCCAGTTGGCCAGCATCAGCACCGCGCCGACGGTCCAGCGCCAATCGCTGCTCTGCCAGGCCGCGATCAATCCCAAAATTCCCGATATCACCGCGCAGCTGGCCTGCATCGCGAAGCCGCGCGCATAACTCGGCTTCCACTGCGCCAGCAGGCTCCTGTCATCCAGGATCAGGCGCGCCGGCTGCTCGGCGAAATTGATGAAGAAAGCCGCACCGGCGAAGGCGGCGGCGACGACGGTGGCCAGTTGTCCGGTCAGCATCATGACGCACTCCTACATTGACAATGTGTTGTCATCTCGGGTATTAATTGTCAATGCGAAGCAAGGCACATACGCCGGCCGGACAGGCCCTGACCGGGCTCATTCTCGCGATATTCCGGCTCAACGGCCGGCTGCTGATGGCCGGCGACAGGCTGATCGCCGGTCTCGATCTCACCAGCGCGCGCTGGCAGGTGCTGGGCGCAATTGCGCTCGCCGGGCAGCCGCAGCCCGTGGCGTGGCTGGCGCGCAACATGGGGCTCAACCGTCAGGGCGTTCAGCGCATCGTCAACGAAATGCGCGACGACGGCCTGCTGGAGATCGCGCCCAACCCGCACCACCGCCGCGCGCATCTCGTGGTGCTGACCAAGCGAGGCAAGGACACGTTTGCGGCGGCCACGAGACTTCAGGTGCCGTGGGCGAACAGTCTCGCCGATGGCGTCAGCTTGAAGGATCTTGCGATCACGCAGCGGGTAGTGGCGGAGTTATGCGAGCGCCTGGTGAACGGGGACGTCGAGGGTGATTGAGAGGTCCGCCACGCGCCCGTCTCTGTCATGGCCGGGCTTGACCCGGCCATCCACGTCTTGCTTGCTTCAGTAACAGAAAGACGTGGATGCCCGGGTCAAGCCCGGCCATGACGAAGAGAGACGCCGCCCCTTACTTCTTCACCTTGCTCGCATCCATCTTGATCGCGGGGTCGAGCATTTTGGTCGAAAATGCCGTACCGACCTCGAACGGCTTTTCCATGCCGAGATAGGTCTGCACCAGCTCATAGTCCTTCTTCATCCGCTCGGCGTCGATCCAGCCCAGCGCCTTGTTCGTGGTGAACTCGTCGGTCATCAGGAATTTGATGCGTTCCCACTGGCGCTCCTGGTTTTCCTTGTCGAGGCCGGATACCTGGTCGAGCAACGCCTTCAGGCACGGGGCGACGTCGGCGACACAGGCCGCAAACGCCTTCTGGCTGATGCGCACGAAATCTTCCGCCAGCTTCGGATTCTTCTCCAGGAACGCGCCGTTGACCACAAGCGAATTGCCGTAGGGGTTAAGCCCGATATC
>JBOHIT010000632.1:0-6558 GCA_050726155.1 Bradyrhizobium sp. | reverse complement strand
GTTGGCGCCGGTCAGCATCTTGGAGCCGGGGCGGAAGCTGTACGGACCGACGGAGAACACAGCATCTTCGCTGGCCTCGTGCTGGCGGAGCTGGGCCCGGATCCGGGCCAGCAGCACCGCAAACCGGAACGGTTTTGCCACGTAGTCATTGGCGCCGGATTCGAGGCCCAGAATAGTATCCGAATCGGTATCGTGGCCGGTCAGCATGATGATCGGGGCCTTGAAACCGCCCTTGCGCAGGGAGCGGACCACCTCCCGCCCGTCGGTGTCGGGCAGCCCGACGTCCATCAGCACCAGATCGGGGGAATTGGCCTTCGCGGCGCTGGCGCCCTTGGCGCCGGTATCGACCGCGGAGGCTTCGAACTCCTCATGCAGCGATAATTGCTCGACCAGCGTGTCGCGCAGATCGGTATCGTCATCCACGATCAGGATCTTGCGGGCATTGGCCATAGGTACGATCCTCTTGGGGCAGGCGGCGGACAGCAGCAGAAGCGTCTCAAGCCGGTCTTGGTAGGTTTCTCAGGTCTTGGTCGGTGATGGTCCTGGTTCGCGAGCGAACCTGAATCATCCAGTACTGATTCGCCTTCAGGTAGGAGATTGTTACAGTTTCACAAGGCGAACCGCAGTCTATCCCATATTCGCGGGGCTTTTGGATGAATGTCCTGTAATGGCCCCAAATAGAGCAAAGGTGGCCGGGGAGGCAACCCAGGATTTGGGCGTTTGGCATGGGAAACACTACATTTTCAATCACTTATGAGACAGACGCGCGTGATCGGCCGCTCTCGGCGATCAGGGTTCACCGGGCCGCCGGCGACCCACGCCGGGGCTGGCTGACGGCCGACGGCTGGACCGTGCAGGTGGCGCTTGGCCGCGGCGGCATCCTCGCCAACAAGCGCGAAGGCGACGGCGGCACGCCGCGGGGCACTTACCGGCCGCTGCAACTCTGGTGGCGCGCCGACCGCCACCGGCGACCGCAGACTTTTCTGCCGGTGCGGCCGATTCGCCCCGAGGATGCCTGGTGCGAAGACCCGAGCGACCGTCATTACAACCAGCCGATCCGCCTGACCCACAACGAGGCCGGCGACCGGCTGACGCGCCAGGATCATCTCTACGATTTCATCGTCGAAATCGATCACAACAGCGCACCCCGTATTGCCGGCCGCGGCAGTGCGGTGTTCCTGCACCTGGCGCGCACGAATTTTTCCGCGACGGCGGGCTGCGTTTCGATGACAAAATCTGCCATGCTGCGCCTATTGCGACGGATGGGGCCGCAAACCAAAATTATTATTGGATGAACAGCATTTTGGGATTTGGGGACTATGCTCGACCGACACCAGATTGCGTCTGCCTCGCAGACGCTGCACGACCAATGGCGCGCCGGCACCAAGCTTGACGCGCTCGACGCCTGGATGCGTCCGCAGGACCGTGTCGAAGCGTATGCAATCCAGGCCGCGATCGAACGATTTTCGACCACACATTTGTTCGGCTGGAAGATCGCGGCCACCAGCGAGGCCGGGCAAAAACACATCAATGTAGACGGCCCGATGGCCGGACGCATCCTGGCCGAGACCGTGATTCCCGACGGCGGCACGGCGTCGATGGCCGGCAACGAGATGCGCGTCGCCGAGCCCGAATTCGCGTTCCGCATGCGAACCGATTTGCCGGCGCGATCGACGCCCTACACGGTGAGCCAGGTGCTCGACGCCGTCGATACGCTGCATCCGGCGATCGAGATTCCGGATTCGCGATTTTCGGATTTCGTCCGCGCCGGCGATGCGCAGATCATCGCCGACAACGCCTGTGCGCATCTGTTCGTGCTGGGGCCGGCGACGACCGCGGACTGGCGTTCGCTTGATCTGGTCGAGGAACGACCCGTCACCACGCTGCGCGGCCAGCAATACATCGGTCACGGCAAGAACGTGCTCGGCGATCCCCGGCTCGCGCTGACCTGGCTCGCCAACGAATTGCGTCAGCTCGGCGCGACATTGAAGGCCGGCCGTGTCGTCACGACCGGCACCTGCCATCCGCCGCTGCCGATACAGGCCGGCGATTTCTGCGCGGTTGATTTCGGTGTGCTGGGGAAAGTGTCGGTGGGGTTCGAGTAGGTCGCTTCACACTCAGTGTCGTCCCGGCCTTGAGCCGGGACCCATAACCACCGCTTTCGGTTTTGCGGAAAGTGTCTGCTGTACGGCTCTATCGATAGATCACGCGGTATGGGTCCCGGCTCAAGGCCGGGACGACAGATTACCTATGCCCGAAGATCGCCGAGCCGACTCGAATATGCGTGGCGCCGAACTGGATCGCGATCGCAAAATCGGCGCTCATGCCCATCGACAGGTTCGTTAGGCCGTTGCGCGCGGCGATCTTGGCGGTCAGCGCGAAATGCGGCGCCGGCGCCTCGTTGACCGGCGGGATGCACATCAGCCCGGAGATCAGCAGGCCATATTTATCCCGGCAACCCGCGATGAACGCATCGGCTTCGTCAGGTGCGACGCCGGCTTTCTGCGGTTCCTCACCGGTATTGAGCTGCACGAATAGTTCCGGTGCTTTCTTCTGGGAATTGATTTCCTTGGCTAACGCTTCGCAAATGCTCGGGCGGTCGATCGAATGAATGGCATCGAACAGCGCGACCGCCTCTTTGGCCTTGTTGGATTGCAGCGGCCCGATCAGATGCAGCGCGAGGCCGGGGTGGGCGGAAATCAGCCCTGGCCATTTCGCCTTGGCTTCCTGCACGCGATTTTCGCCAAATACGCGCTGGCCGGCGTTAATAATGGGCGAAATCGCCGACGCTTCGAACGTCTTCGACACCGCGATCAATTGCACCGTCGCGCGGTCGCGCCGCGCTTCCTTGCAAGCGCGTGCGATGTCCTGCTCCACGATGGCAAGGCCGCCCGGTAAAGGTTTTGTTAGCGAACTGGTCGTCTCTAGCGTCATGTCGGGCTTCGGTTGGTAGATTTACGGAATTTCCTCGAATTTTACCAAGTTCGGGAAAGGCTTTTTGAACCCTTCGCTTTACCTTGTCACGCGGGGCAGGGGACGAGGATGTCTGGCGTTACTTTCAACCGCAATAGAGTGAAACTCAAGAAGCTTCTGGGAATCCGTGCGCGGCTTGCGCTGCTGGCGCTGATCCTGGTGGCACCGTTGATGCTGGAACGCGTCCGTTCGCTCGATGAGACCCGCACCAAACAGATCGCCGCGGCCTCCGAGGAATTCGCCAACATCACCCAGCACAGTGCCGACACCCAGCGCGAGGTGATCTCCTCGGTCGAAACGATGCTGAAATCGGCGGCCTATATCCGCGCCTCCGGCGGTATCGCGCGCAGTTGCGAGATCCTTCGCGCCAGCCTGCCGACCAATCTGCCCTGGATTCGCAGCATCATGATCGTCGCCAAGGACGGGCTGGTGCAGTGTTCGACCCTCAACATGCAGGTGGGCCTCAACCTCGGCGACCGCGAATATTTCCGCAAAGCCCAGGAAACCCGCGACTTCGTGTTCAGTGACTATTTGTTCGGCAAGACCAACGGCCGGCCGATGATGATGGCGGCCTATCCGGTTGCCGCCATCAATCCGGAGGAAGATGCCGTCGTCGTCGCCGGCATGAATATCGACTGGCTGTCGAAGATCATGACCAATCTCGGTGGCCGTCCGGGGATTTCATCGCTGCTGGTCGACAGCGCCGGTGTCGTCATCGCCGCACCTTCGGATCAATCCAGCATGATCGGACGGCCGCTCGACAACGTGCCGCTGTTGGCCGCGATCGCGGAGAAGGCATTGAGTTCCGATGCGCCAGCCGGTTCGCTTTCGTTTTCGGGGACCGACGGTTCCAAACGCGTCGTCAGCTTCGCCCGCATCTCGGGAACGCAATCGCGGCTGATCGTCAGCATCGACGAGGCCAAAGTAACGGCCGCGATCAACCGCGAGATCCGCACCGCCTATCTTCAATTGGGATTCGTCTGCCTGTTCGTGCTGCTGGGTGCGCTGATCGGCGCGGAGAAGTTGATCATCAACCCGATCGAGGTCATGACCGGCATGGCCAAACGGTTCGGCGAGGGCGACTGGTCGGCACGCGTCGCGCGCAACAAGCTACCTTCCGAATTCACGCCGCTGGCGCGCGCTTTCAACGCGATGGCCGCCCAGCTCAGCCAGCGCGAGCGCGAGCTCGTCGCCACCAACGACCGCCTCACCGTGATCGCGTCGATCGACATGCTGTCCGGCCTTGCCAACCGCCGCGGTTTCCAGAGCCGGCTGGATTTCGAGTGGATGAAGGCGCAGCAGTACAACAGCGAATTGTCGTTGCTAATGATCGATGTCGATCACTTCAAGCTCTACAACGACACCTATGGCCACCCCGAGGGCGACGCCTGCCTCACCAGGCTCGGCGAAACGCTGGCCGGTATCGCCGCCGACACCATGGGCTTTGCCGGCCGCTATGGCGGCGAGGAATTCTGCCTGCTGCTGCCGAACACCGACTCCATGAAGGCCCTCGCAATCGGCGAGACGGTGCGCGCGGCGGTTCAGAGCCTCGGGATCCCCCACGTCACCAGCAGCCATCAGACCGTCACGGTCAGTGTCGGCGTCGCCGCCACGCTGCCGAGCGACACCCAGCGCCCGGGCGATTTGATCGAAGCGGCGGACGCCGCCCTCTACGCCGCCAAACACCGCGGCCGCAACACCGTGGTCGAGCATGGGTTTACGCGGCTGATCGACGAGGCCGGGATGGCGCTGGCGGGTTAGCGGCGCGGCGCCTTTGTTGGATATCTCACATCTCGGGAAATTTAGTCGCTATTGCCCGCCTGTTCTTCTCACGCTAAGGTAGAACTATTGTGAAGACTCGTCTGTCGCGCTGATTAGAGCGCAGGGCATATTGATCTCGTTCGGCTGAGGCTCCCGAAGCAATATCCGTTACCAGACTTCGGCGGAACTCCGGTTGCTGCGGGACGGCCGGGAGAGGCGTATGTTGAGCGGAGAGGACATCAAAAAACTTGCCCCGTTGCTCGCCAGTACACTGAGCTTTGCTGACCTCGAGCTTTTTGTCCAAGCCAGCACTGGCGACCGGTTGTACGACGTCTACGTTTCAAAAGATCAACCCAAAGTGCCGATGATCGTGCAGCTCCTCAATACGCTGCAGGACCTCGGAAAGACATCAACGTTTCTTGCCTACGTCTACGCAAATCGGCCCAACAGAGCCGACGTTCAAGACCAAATCGTCAAGCTGGTTCCCGACGCCATCGCACTTCCGGATCGAAAGATCGCCCTGTCCGCCCAGACCAAGGGCGAGCCGCAGCCCAGCGCACCGACCAACGCGCTAGCACCAGGTCTCGAGCGGAATATACGCCCCTATCTCGCCAAGCTCGACGTGCGGGTATGGACGACGCGGCTGACGCAAATCGAGCGACAGGTCTGTCGTGTGGAACTGGACGGAAATGCTCTCGGCACCGGTTTCCTCGTGGGGCCGGATGCAGTTCTGACGAATTGGCACGTTTTCGAAATCGCCAAGAGCGCGGGTAAGGTCGGTAACCTGGGCTGCCGCTTTGACTATGAATTGCTTCCCGACGGCAAGGTGGAGGCCGGTAAGCTGGTCATGCTGGCCGGCGCAGGTTGCATCGATTCGAGTCCGTACAGCGCCGCCGAACAGACGGCCACTCCGGATAATCCACCGCCGAGCCTGCAGGAACTCGACTACGCCTTGCTACGGTTGGCGAGCCGCACCGGCGACGAGCAGGTCGGGGGCAAAGCCCGCGGGTGGATTGCTCTGCCGAAGACCGTGCTGCCACTCCCGGCCGACGTTCCGATCCTCATTCTCCAGCACCCCGAGGGAACGCCGATGAAGCTGGCGATGGACACCCAGTCCGTGATCGGGCTCAACGGCAACGGAACGCGCCTCAACTATCGCACCAACACTGATCCCGGATCGTCGGGATCCCCAGCTTTCACCATGGATTGGGACATCGTGGCACTGCATCACTCGGGTGATCCCAAATGGCAGAATCCCACTTTCAATCAAGGAGTCCCGATCGAGTTGGTCCGTCGGAGCATTGACGCAAATGGCTTCGGCGAGGCGCTTGGTGTCTGACTGAGTGAGGAATTGAAGCGATGCCTCCCCTGCCCGAAATGCGTCAGAAGGCCATCGAAGCGATCGGCGAGGTCTTGACGGAAGACCAGATCGTGCACGTCGTCAGAGCCTCGACCGGAAAGGACATTTTCAATGTCTATGCCGTCCGGAACGATCCGCGGGCCACGCAGCTATCCAGGACCCTGGAAAAGCTGGAGCAAGAAGGAACGGAGCGGTGGCTGCTGACCTACATCCTGATCGCGATCGTGCGGGAAAAGATTCGCAAGCAGATTGTAAAGGCCTGGCCGACGACGCTGGTCGGCCTGCCGCAGGCTGAGGGCCAGGTCGATAGCGCGCTGACATCACTCAACGCGTTGTTGCCGCTTCTCCTATCCAACGACGTCAAGCGGGAACTCAAGAGCAAACTCAAGCAAGACGTGTTCGCGGAAATCCGTCACCGCATCGACGTGTTGTATACCTACAAGAACCTGCATGAAGATCTCCAC
>JBOHIT010000631.1:0-8044 GCA_050726155.1 Bradyrhizobium sp. | reverse complement strand
CATCTGCGGCGACGAGGACGACGCCTGTGTCGAACCGAGCCTGTTCCTGAAGAAGCATTTGCCTGCGTCCGGCCTGACCTTCTTCCCGAAGTCAGGCCACGTGCTCAATCTGGAGGAGCCGGCGCTGTTCAATGAAATGGTGGAGCGGTTCATCGCGCTGGTCGAGGCCGGCAGATGGCCGGTGCGGGATCCGAGGTCGATGGGCTGATCGTCATTGCGAGCCAACGGGTCGCGCGAATGCGCGCCCGATGACAGGCTCCGCGAAGCAATCTATAGCGCGGCATAACGGATAGAGGATTGCTTCGTCGCTTCGCTCCCGCGCGCAAACGCAACGCGTTTGTCGCAGGCAATGACGCCTACGGCGTCACTTCCCCTCCCCGCCCCGGGTCAGCAGGAACACGCCCTGCTCGCCGAACATGTTCCAGAACCACCATGGCAGGTTCAACCGCAGCGGGCGGCCGTAGAGGTCGAGCGCCACCGCGCGCTCCATCTTGACGTTGATCTCGTCGCAGAGCTGGACGAAATCCTTGATGGTGCAGAAATGGATGTTCGGCGTGTCGTACCAGGTCGAGGGCAGGTTTTCGGTGCGCGGCATGTGGCCGCCGACCAATAATTGCAACCGCATCCGCCAGAACCCGAAATTCGGAAACGAGACGATGGCGCGCTGGCCGATCCGCAGCAGGTTCTCCAGCACCACTTTCGGCTGCCGCGTCGCCTGCAGCGTCTGCGACAGGATCACATAGTCAAAAGCGTCGTCGGGATAATTGATGAGATCGGTGTCGGCGTCGCCCTGCACCACCGCCAGCCCCTTGGCGACGCAGCGGTTGACGCCCTCGCGCGACAGTTCGATGCCGCGGCCGTCGATGCCGCGGCTTTCCAATAGCTGCAGCAGTTCGCCATCGCCGCAACCGACGTCGAGCACTTTCGAGCCGCTCTGCACCATCTCGGCGACCAGCAGGTGATCGCTGCGGGCATCCGCGGTGCGGTGCGGCTCTATGCCGGTCAGCGGCAGGGTCGGTTGCGACAGCGACATGTCAACCACCCGGCTTTTGCAGGCCCCGCGCCTGTCCCGCGGATTGCAGGAAGCCGCGGGCGATGTCGAAGAATTCGGGCACGTCGAGCAGGAAGGCGTCGTGGCCGCGATCGGTTTCGATTTCGGCGAACGACACCCGCGCGCTCGACGCATTCAGCGCATGCACCAGCGCGCGCGATTCCGAGGTCGGGAACAGCCAGTCCGAGGTGAACGACACCACGCAGAAGCGGGTCTGGATGCCGTTGAACGCTTTCGCCAGCACGCCGCCATGGTCGGCGGCGATGTCGAAATAATCCATCGCCCGCGTCAGATAGAGATAGGAATTGGCGTCGAAGCGCTCGACGAACGACGATCCCTGATAACGCAGATAGCTTTCGACCTGGAAATCGGCGTCGAACGAAAATGTCGGCAGCTCGCGGTCCTGCATCCGCCGCCCGAACTTGCGGTGCAGAGCGGCGTCCGAAAGGTAAGTGATGTGCGCGGCCATCCGCGCCACGCCGAGGCCGCGATGCGGATGGGTGCCATGGTCGAAATAGCGGCCGCCACGCCAGTCCGGATCGGCCATCACCGCCTGGCGGCCGAGCTCGTGGAACGCGATGTTCTGCGCCGAATGCCGCGTCGAGCAGGCGATCGCCAGCGTCGAGAACACGCGCGCCGGATACGCCGCGGTCCATTGCAGCGCCTGCATGCCGCCCATCGAGCCGCCGACGACGCAGAACAGCGTGTCGATGCCGAGGCGATCGATCAGCATGGTCTGCGCGCGCACCATGTCGGGAAGCGTGATGATCGGAAAATCGAGGCCCCACAGTTTGCCGGTGGCCGGATTGGTCGAGGCCGGGCCGGTCGAGCCCATGCAGCCGCCGATCACGTTGCTGCAGATGATGAAGTAGAGGTTGGTGTCGAGCGGCTTGCCGGGACCGACCATGGTGTCCCACCAGCCCGGCTTGCCGGTGACCGGATGCGCATTGTTGACATGCTGATCGCCGGTCAGCGCATGGCAGACCAGAATGGCGTTGGAGCGGTCGGCATTGAGTTCGCCGTAGGTCTGGTAGGCGATCTGGAACGGCGCCAGGTCGATGCCGCAATCGAGCTTGAGCGGCTGGTCCATGCCGAACGTCGCAACCTGCGACGTCGGATGATCCGCCTCATGGGCCCGGTCCTCGCCATGGATAGACGGGCTTGGAATCGAAGGACTCGGGATCGAAGGACCCGGTATCGACTGAACGTTTGTCATCTCGGCCACCGACCCCTTTTAAGGAGGTCCTCCCGGACAGAAATCAGGCTATAAAAAAACCCGGCCTGAACATAGGTTCGACCGGGATCACTTCTGTCCCCGGCCTGTTTAGCGAGTTGTTTAGCGTGGCTGCAAGCCGGCCGGCTCAAATGACCACGTAGTGGGCTAAAGCTAGTCCCGGAGCGGGCTTTCGTCAAGGCAGGCCCAGGGTTAACCGGACGAGGGCCGCCCTCATCGACCGTGTTTCCCTTTGCTTTCGGCGGCCGTCTTTCCTAATCAATGCCCTTGTAATGCCGGTGATTTCCGCCCCCGGCCTAAGGGTTAGAACATGTCCAAGGGACCGTCCAAGGCTCCTCCTGCCCCGCCCTCGCTGGCGGTGTTGCGCCAAGAGATCGACAGCATCGACGAGCAGGTTCACCGCCTGTTGATGGCGCGCGGCGACATCATCGACCGGCTGATCCAGGTCAAGGAGACCCAGGAAGTCGGCTCCGCATTCCGTCCGGCGCGCGAAGCCGACATGATGCGGCGGCTGGTCGAGCGTCACCGCGGCATCCTCCCGATCGACACCATCGAGAGCATCTGGCGCGTCATCATCTCGACCTTCACGTATGTGCAGGCGCCGTTCGCGGTGCATGCGGATGTCTCGGTCGGCGAATCCGCAATGCGGGATTCGGCGCGGTTTCATTTCGGCTTCGTGGTGCCCTATGTCGCGCATTTCAGCGCGCAGGCCGCGGTCGAAGCGGTGGCGAAATCGAAGGGCGACCTGGCGTTGGTCTCGGCGACCTCGAGCCGCACGCCGTGGTGGATCGAACTCGAAGCCGACGGCGCGCCGAAAATCATCGCGCGGCTGCCGTTCCTCGAACGCGCCGATCATCCCGCGGCTCTGCCGGTGTTCGTGGTCTCGCGCGTCGCCGACAACGCCATGGTGACAGAAGTCGAGACCTGGAGCGTGCGCGTCTCCGGCTGGAACGCCGAGATCGCGCGCGCGCTGGCGCCGCTCGCCGAGATCGTCGCGGTGCCCGATACCGCCTTCGATGGCGCCGCGCTGCTGGTGTCGATATCCGGCACCGGGCTCGAGAAAATCAAGACCGCCTTGATCGAGGCCGGCGCGTCGGTGCGCTCCTCGGCCCTCGTCGGCAGCCACGCAACACGATATACCGTGCCCCCGAACGGGGCGGCCAAGTCCTAGACACCAAATCCTGAACAGACGCCCAGACGATCCGGAGCCCAACGATGTCCCGCCCCGTGCCGAACCCCGGCATTCTCGATATTGCGCCCTACACGCCCGGCAAATCCCCGGTGCCCGAGCCGGGCCGCAAGGTGTTCAAGCTCTCTGCCAACGAAACGCCGTTCGGCCCGTCGCCGAAGGCAATGGCCGTCTACAAGGACGCCGCCGCGCATCTGGAGGATTATCCGGAAGGCACGTCGCGCGTGCTGCGCGAAGCGATCGGCCGCGCCTTCGGACTCGACCCTGCCCGCATCATCTGCGGCGCCGGCTCGGATGAAATCCTCAATCTGCTGGCGCACACTTATCTGAAGCAGGGTGACGAGGCGATTTCCACCGCGCACGGCTTTTTGGTGTACCCAATCGCGACCATGGCGAACGGCGCCAAGAACGTCGTGGCGGCCGAGACCAATTTTACCGCCGATGTCGACGCCATCCTGAAACTGGTCACGCCGCGCACCAAACTGGTGTGGCTCGCCAACCCTAACAACCCGACCGGAACCTACATTCCGTTCGACGAGGTCAAGCGGCTGCGCGCCGGCTTGCCCGATCATGTGCTGCTGGTGCTCGACGCAGCCTATTCCGACTACGTGTCGCGTAACGATTACGAGCTCGGCCTTGAACTGGTGGCGACCACGGAAAACACCGTGATGACGCACACCTTCTCCAAGATCCACGGACTGGCGTCGTTGCGGATCGGCTGGATGTTCGGCTCGGCCAACATCGTCGACGCCGTCAACCGCATTCGCGGCCCCTTCAACGTCTCGACGCCGGCAATGCTGGCGGCGGTGGCGGCGATCGAGGACACCGCGCACATCCAGATGTCGAAGACATTCACCGAGAAATGGCGCAACTGGCTGACCGAAGAAATTTCCAAGCTCGGTTTGAAAGTGACGCCGAGCGTGGCGAATTTCGTGCTGATCCATTTCCCGCTGGAAAAGGGCAGGACCTCGGCCGATGCCGACGCCTATCTGACCAAGCGCGGCCTGGTACTGCGGGCGCTGAACAATTACGGCCTGCCGCATTCGCTGCGGATGACCATCGGCACCGAAGAGGCCAACCGCCTGGTCGTCGATGCCTTACGTGACTTCGTGGCGGGCACGTGAGTAGCGAACCGCCCTTCAAACGCGTCGCGCTGATCGGCTTCGGCCTGATCGGCGGCTCGATCGCGCGCGCCGCGCGCGCGCAAGGTCTTGCGGGCGAGATCGTCACATCAGCGCGCTCGGCCAAGACCCGCGCGCGGGTCGAGGAACTCGGCGTCGTCGATCGCGTGCTCGAAACCAACGCCGAAGCGGTCAAGGGCGCCGACCTCGTGATCCTCTGCATCCCCGTCGGCGCCTGCGGGCCGGTCGCCGAAGAGATCGCGCCGTTCCTCGCGCCGGGCGCAATTGTCTCCGACGTCGGCTCGGTCAAGGGCGCCATCGCCAAGGACATGGGCCCGCACATTCCGCCAGGCGTCCATTTCGTTCCCGCCCATCCCGTCGCCGGTACCGAGCATTCCGGTCCCGATTCCGGCTTCCCTGAACTCTTCATCAACCGCTGGTGCATTCTGACACCGCCGGAGGGGACCGATCCCGCGGCGGTCGAAAAGCTGCGGGAGTTCTGGGCCGGGCTCGGCGCCAAGGTCGAGATCATGACGCCGGATCATCACGACCTGGTGCTGGCGATCACCAGCCATTTGCCGCATCTGATCGCCTACACCATCGTCGGCACCGCCGATGAACTGGCGCAGGTGACGTCGTCGGAGGTCATAAAGTTCTCGGCCGGCGGCTTTCGCGACTTCACCCGTATCGCGGCCTCGGATCCGACGATGTGGCGTGATGTATTTTTGGCCAACAAGGAAGCGGTGCTGGAAATGCTCGGCACCTTCAACGAGGATCTCTCAAAACTCACGCGGGCGATCCGCCGCAACGACGGCGAGGCGCTCTTCGAGCATTTCAGCCGCACCCGCGCCATCCGCCGTGGCATTGTCGAGATCGGCCAGGATTCGGCGGCGCCCGACTTCGGCCGCCCGCACGCGAATTTAACGAAGAAGCCGGAATAAAACGGCCCGCACGGAGTGAAACATGATCATCGACCATTCAAAACTGCTTGGGCTTGCCAACCGCATCGTCACCGCCGGCGGCAGTTCACCCGCTGAAGCGGCCATTGTTGCCGAGCATCTGGTCGAGGCCAATTTGCGCGGCCATGACAGCCACGGCGTCGGCATGCTGGTCGCCTATGTGCGCGACCTCGATGCCGGCACGCTCAGGATCAACCAGTCGCCCGAGATCGTCTCGGACACCGGCACCATCTCGGTATGGGATGCCCGCGCCGGCTATGGCCAGGTGGTCGCGCGCCAGGCCGTGGAATGGGCGATCGAAGCTGCAAAGAAACATGGCGTGGCGGTGAACGGGTTGCGCAACGCGCACCATATAGGCCGCGTCGGCACCTATGGCGAGATCGCCGCCCGCGCCGGCATGGTCGCGCTGCATTTCGTCAACGTCGCTTCGGGCGCGCCGGGCGTGGCGCCGTTTCGGGGCCGCGAGGGCCGCTTCCTGACCAACCCGGTCTGCATCGCCATCCCCGGCACCGATAACAACGAGCCGATCCTGCTCGATTTCGCCACCAGCCGCGTCGCGCTGGGAAAAGTGCGGGTCGCGCACAATGCCGGCAAGCCGATGCTCGACGGCGCGTTGCTCGACCATGCCGGCCAGCCCACCACCAATCCGTCGGTGATGTACACCGAGCCGCGCGGCGTGGTGCTGCCGTTCGGCGAGCACAAGGGCTCCGGGCTGGCGCTGGTGTGCGAACTATTGGCCGGCGCCATCGTCGGCTCGACCAGTGTCACCTCGTCGACGCCGCCCGAGCGCGGCATCCTCAACGGCATGCTCAGCATCGTGATCGATCCGGCGCGGCTCTCGACCCGCGACAGCATGATGGCCGAGATTGACGACATGCTCACCTGGGTGAAGTCCGCCAAGTCCGCGGATCAGGATCTGCCGGTGCTGGTCGCCGGTGAGCCCGAGCGATTGGCCCGCGCGCAGCGCATCGCCAAGGGCATCGAGGTCGATGACACGACCTGGGGCCAGCTAATGGATATCGCCCAGCGCTATCAGATACGGCTGGAAAGCTGAACGCACCAACCGCAGGCAATTGAAGGCTTCCGCCAAGACCGTTCAAGCCCCGGCCATCATCGCTCCGCGCGACATTTGGCCGGAGGGCAACCACCGATCCCGGTTTGACGACCGCCCGTGGAAACCTTACGCTTCCCGACAGGCCGCATGCAGAATGCAGGCCTCGAAGGTGGGCGGTAGAAACCAGTCGATGAGTAACCCTGATCCGCTGCTGCCCGACGAACCCCTGCCACAACGTATCTCGCGGATTTTTGCCTGGCTCGCCGGCGCCTGCATCCTGTTCGGCTGCGGTGCGCTGATCTCGGCCGACGTCGTGACGCGCTTCCTTTTCAAGCGCGGCATGATCGAGAGCTTCGAAATCTCGGGCTACATGCTCGCGGCCTGCATCGGCCTCGGCCTCGCCTTCACCGTGACCTCGAAATCCAACATCCGGGTCGACATCCTGCTCGATGCCTTCCCCTATCGCCTGCGTGCGGCCTGCGATCTGCTCGCCGCGATAGCCCTTGCCGTCATCGCGTTGGCGCTGGTCTGGTTCTGCTGGAAAACCCTGGCGCAATCGTGGTCGATGAATGCCCGGTCGACCTCGATCATGCAGACACCGATGGTGCTGCCGCAAGGCGTCTGGTGGGTCGGGCTGTTCTGGTTCGCCTTCATGGCGGTGCTGCTGCCGTTGCAGGCGATCGCACGCCTTCTGGCCGGGGACCAGCGCGGCTTCGACAAGCTGATAGGCAGCTTGCGCGTGAGCGAGGAACTGGAGCAAGCCGGCATCAATCTGGCCAACATTGCGCAGAAGCCGGGAACACCCCAGCCATGATCGGCACCGCGTTCAGCCTGCTGATCGGCCTGATGGCGCTTAGTCTGCCGGTCGCGGCGGCGCTCGGGGTGATGGGCTACGTTCTCTCGCAGAAATATGCGTTCTTCCCCCTCACTGGCGCGCTCGGCGAACTGGCCTGGAATGCCTCGAACGATTTCATCCTGATCGCCGCACCGATGTTCATCATGATGGGTGAACTGATGCACCGCTCCGGCATGAGCGAACGCCTGTTCAGCGCCCTCGCCCCGTGGTTCGCGCGCGTTCCGGGACGCCTGATCCACACCAACATCGCCGCCAGCGCCATCTTCGCCGCGACATCAGGATCATCGGTGGCGACCGCGGCGACGATCGGCACCGTCGCGATCCCCAACATGGAGAAGGGCGGCTACAATCCGCCGCTATTCCTCGGTTCGATCGCCGCGGGCGGCACGCTCGGGATCCTGATCCCACCGTCCATCAACATGATCATCTATGCTGTTTTGACCGACACCTCGGTTGCCCAGCTCTACGCCGCCGGTTTCATCCCGGGTTTCATGCTGGCAGGACTGTTCTCGCTGACCGTGTTCGCCGTCGCGGTGTGGCGGCCGAAACTGGCGGGACCCATGGCCGAGTCCGCCGGACT
>JBOHIT010000630.1:0-9345 GCA_050726155.1 Bradyrhizobium sp. | reverse complement strand
TTTCAGTGCGGTCTTGAGAGCGTCGAGATTGTTGTCGCTGAGCGCTTCGGCGACGGTGACGTCGGCCGTGGCTTCGCCCTTGAACTTCGCCACCAGCGCGCGGAAGGCGCGGATCACATCGGTGACGGCGAACAGCCGGCGATTGGCGGTCAGGACTTTGAGGAACTTGGCGGAAGTGCCCGAAATTCCGGCCTTGTCGAGCACTGCGGTCAGGGCTTTCGACTGCTCACCTGCCGAAAATACCGGACTGCGGACCAGGCGCTTCAAGTCAGCGCTGTCGGCCAGCATGGCCTCGAATCTTTCGAGATCGGCTTTTACCGCATCGATCGATTTCTCGTCGCGCGCCAACTCGAACAAGGCCGTTGCATAACGGCCTGACACTCCCGAAACGGACGGATCTTCAGCAGCCACAGAGACGCTCTTTTTTTGCTGTCAAACTCGCAAGGGAAAAACCGTCGCCACGAGTGCGGCGCCTAGCGATCCAAGCCCTTGGAATTCAAGCGGGACTTCGATTTTCGACCGGCACGAGAGGTGCCGGGATCGTTAAAATCGCGGCTTTGCTAACATAGCAAGCGCGCAGGTGCAACATGACGGCGCATGCGGGCGATGCCTTGTCGCACGTCTATTTTGTCGGCCTCCAAGTCTGTTTTGAAGTCTGTCTTGCGGCTGTTTTTGCGGCCACTTTTCAAGGCGAATTTCAACGGCCCATTCACGGCGAATCAACCGTCACGATTTTGCCGTCTGCACCCGCATCCGGAAGCCGCGCCAGCTGCAAGCTCAATGGTTCCGCCCGTATTTGCATGGGCGCCATGAGCCTCCGGAAAGCGTCGAATCCGGTTCCCCGCCGTTTACTTGTCGCGACTTCGTGAACACTAACGAACACTTTATTCGTCAGTAATGACAAGTAATATTATGGTTAATAATTCGTTAAAGCGATGTATTTCAGAACATCGTTTGATTAGTTGATCTGAGTAACAAGATATGTCAGCCGGAGATAAACGGGGATTACTGCCCAATTCATGCCTCATTGCCTACTCAAACGGCGATCTCACACACGGGAACGGGGGTTCCACTTGTCACACATGTGGCAATACTGTCTGAGGGACTAGTTTAATGTTGAATACCAATAAGCTGCTGCCGGGATCCGTAACCCGGTCGCGTACGGCGTTCGCTCTGATCGCCGCAACTCTCCTGGTCGGTGGCAGCGTCACCGAGGCCTCGGCCAAATCCAGACATCATCGGCATCACCACCACCATGCGCACCACGCCAGCAAAGCCGCTGCCAGCGATTGGCGGAACGCCAATGCCTCGATCGGTTCGAGCACCGGGCGCGGCTTCGCGGGCATGGCTTCCTTCTACGGCAATGAATCCGGCAGCAAGACCGCTTCCGGCCAGCGCTTCAACCAGAACGCCATGACTGCCGCCCACAAGTCGCTGCCGTTCGGCACCAAGCTCCGGGTGACCCATGGCGGCCGCAGCGTCGTGGTCACGATCAACGACCGTGGTCCCTTCATCAAGGGACGCGTGCTTGACCTCTCGACGGGCGCTGCCCGCGCGATCGGACTGACCAGCCGCGGCGTCGGCCACGTCACCGCCGAGGTCGTCTCCTGAAGGCGCTTCACATGCGCCGTTTCCGGTTCGAAGAGTTCTGGTAAGCGTTGCGTAGCGTAACGGTCGCGAATTCGTTCGTGCACCGATAAGGGCCTGCCGTCGCCAATGACGGCAGGCTTTTTATTTGCTTTCACAAAAAGCTCTGCTTATTTGCTTTCACAAAAAGCTCTGCGGATCGACGTCGACCTCGAGCTTGAGATTGCCCTTGGTCTTCGGCGCCGCCGCCAGCCATTCGCGCAAATATTCCGACAGGTCGACATTGCGCAGCGACTTCACCAGCAAGCGAAACCGATAGCGGCCCTTGATGACAGCCAGCGGCGCTTCGGCCGGCCCCAGCACCTGGATGCGCTCGTCGATCGGCGCGATGGCGGCGAGCTTGCGCGCAAAGCCTTCGGCCGTGGGCCTGTCGCCGGCGGAAATGATCAGGCTGGCGAGCCGGCCGAACGGCGGATAGCCGGAGCGCTCGCGCGCCTCGATTTCGCTGGCATAGAATGCCTCGCGATCGCTGGCGACCAATGCCTTCATCACGGGATGGTCGGGCTGATGGGTCTGCAGGTAGCCGATACCGCGGCCCTGTTCGCGCCCGGCACGGCCGATCACCTGGTTGAGCAGTTGAAACGTCCGCTCGGCGGCGCGCGGATCGCCATTGCTTAGGCCCAAATCCGCATCGACGACGCCGACCAGATTGAGTCTCGGGAAATTATGCCCCTTTGCCACCAACTGGGTGCCGATGATGATATCGACGCGGCCTTCCGCGATTTCGTTGAGCTCGCTGCGCATGGTCTCGATCGAGGTGATCAGGTCGCTCGACAGCACCATGGTGCGCGCGTTCGGAAATAGTTGCGCCGCTTCCTCCTGCAGGCGTTCGACGCCGGGCCCGATGGCGGCCAGCGATTCCTCGGCCGCGCAGTGCGGACAGATGTTCGGACGCGGCATCGAGAAGCCGCAATGGTGACAGACCAGCCGCTGGCGAAAGCGATGATCGACCAGCCAGGCGTCGCAGATCGTGCAGGAAAAGCGATGCCCGCAGGCGCGGCACAGTGTCAGCGGGGCGTAACCGCGGCGATTGAGGAACAGCAGCGCCTGTTCGCGCTTGTCGATCGCCTGCCCGATATAGTCGGCAAGCCGCGGCGAGACGAAACGGCCGCGCGGCGGCGGCTCGCGGCGCAGATCGATCGCCTCGATGTGCGGCATATGCTGGCCGCCAAACCGCGACGGCAGCGCAACGCGCTGGTAGCGTCCCTTGCGCGCATTCACTTCGGTTTCGATCGACGGCGTCGCGGACGCCAGGATGATCGGGATCTTGGCGATATGCGCCCGCACCACCGCCATGTCGCGGGCATGATAATGCGCGCCGTCATCCTGCTTGTAGGCCTGGTCGTGCTCCTCATCGACGATGATCAGGCCCAAATCAGCATAAGGCAAAAACAACGCCGAACGCGCGCCAACCACCACCGGCGCTTCGCCGGCCGCAATCGCCGCCCAGTTGCGCGCGCGGGTGCGCGGCGTCAATTCGGAATGCCACTCCAAAGGACGCACGCCGAAACGAATCGCAAAACGGTCCAGAAACTGCCCGGTCAGCGCGATCTCCGGCATCAGGATCAGCGTCTGCCTGCCGCGGCGGATGATTTCGGCGATCGCCTCGAAATAGACTTCGGTCTTGCCCGAGCCGGTGACGCCATCGAGCAGGGCGACATGGAAGCTGCCATTCGCCGCCAGTGTGCGCATCGCATCGACCGCGGTGCGCTGCTGGCGCGAGAATTCCGGCTGGGCGAAGGATGGATCAGGTGCCGGCGGCGCCAAAGGCGGCGGCATCGCCTCGATCTGCAGCGTGCCCTCATCGACCAGCCCGTCGATCACTCCCGAACTGACGCCGGCTTCCCGCGCGGCATCGGACTTGCCGTGCAAAAGCCCGTCCGACAGCACGTCGATCACCCGGCGCCGCGCCGGCGTCAGGCGCCGCGGCGGTTCACCGACCAGCCGCACGCCGAGCCGCATCCGCTCCGGCCCGAGGTTTTCGCCCATCCGCAACGTCATCCGCAGCACCATGCCGCGCGCCGAGAGGGTGTAATTGGCGACCCAATCGACCAGCGAACGCAGTTCCTCTTTCAGCGGCGGCACGTCGAGCTTCTCGCCGACATCCTTCAGGCGGTTGTGCAGGCGCGGATCGGGATTGGCGCTTTCCGCCCACACCACCGCCACCACTTCGCGCGGCCCCAGCGGCACGCAAACGACGTCGCCGGGCTTCAGCTCCATGCCGCGCGGCACCCGATACGAATAGGCCTGGTTGAGCGCAACCGGCACCAGCACGTCGACGACGCGTGTCGATGTGGCGGAGGAAGAGCTGCTGCGCGGCGAATGGTCCATCGGGAATCAGGCTTCGGGAATCAGGCTCAAGGGGTGAAGCGGCTCAAGGTAAGGGCGCACGGCGGTGCCGACCAGTGGCACCGGCCGCTGCCCGGGGCAAGTTAGCGAACGGGTAACGAAAGAGGTGCGATATAATCAGGAGAATCAAGGCGCCCATAGTCCATGACCAAGCCTGTTCCGTCCCTTCAACCGATCGAGCTCGATTGCGCCGACGCGACATTGGCGCTGGAGATGACGCGCTGGCTGTCGCATCTGCGCGCCGAACGGCGGCTGTCGCCAAAGACACTGGAAGCCTATGCCCGCGACGTCCGCCAATGCCTCATCTTTCTCGGGGAACACTGGGGCCGGAAAGTCACGCTGAAGGGCTTTGCCGCGCTGGAAGCCAGCGACATCAGGGCCTTCATGGCGATGCGCCGCGCCGACGATATCGGCGGGCGTTCGCTGATGCGGGCGCTTGCCGGCTTGCGCTCGTTCGGACGTTTCCTGGAACGCGAAGGTAAAGGCAAGGTCGGCGCGCTGTCGGCGATCCGCGCGCCAAAGATTGGCAAGAGCCTGCCGAAGCCGATCCAGATGGCGGCCGCCAAACGTTTCGCCGATGCCGATGAGCGCGCCGGCGAGGACCGCGATCCCTGGATCTGGGCGCGCGACGCCGCCGTGATGGCGCTGCTCTATGGTTCGGGCCTGCGCATCTCCGAGGCGCTGGGCTTGAAGAAGCGCGACGTGCCGCGGCCCGGCGAGGGCGACGTCATCATCGTGACCGGCAAGGGCAACAAGACCCGCATGGTGCCGGTGCTGCAGAACGTGCTGGCGCTGATCGCCGATTACACTGCGGTTTGTCCGCATCAGCTCACGGCGGAGGGGCCGATCTTCGTCGGCGCGCGCGGTGGGCCGCTATCTCCACGAATCATCCAGCTCACCATGGAGCGGTTGCGTGGCGCACTCGGGCTGCCCGACAGCGCCACGCCGCATGCGCTGCGGCATTCCTTTGCCACCCATCTGCTGAGCCGCGGCGGCGACCTTCGCGCGATCCAGGAATTGCTCGGCCACGCCTCGCTCTCGACCACGCAGATCTACACCGGCATCGACTCCGAGCGGCTGCTGGAAGTCTACAAGACCGCGCATCCGCGCGCCTGAGACCGCCCTCGCCGCACGCCGACACACCACCGTCACATCGTGTACTTCCGCGGCCACCCCCTTGCGCTCGCCTTATTGTTCGGCAATCGTCCGAACGGGAGGCCTGTTCGGTCCTGATCGAATCAGGACCGGCCTCCAGTTTATTTTTGGCGCGTTTTCTTCACGCGAACCGGCATCCACTTCGCTCGGAAACGCTTTGACAATTGGCAGGAGGGAATCATGGGCGCACATGAAAGTATGGAGCATGCGGAGCACGCCGAGCACGCTTCAGGCTCGAACAAGAAGATCGCGTTGCTGATCGCTGTCATCGCCTTGTTCCTGGCGCTGTCGGAAACGCTGGGCAAGGGCGCGCAGACCGAATCCATCAGCAAGAACGTCGAGGCGTCGAACCTCTGGGCGTTCTTCCAGGCCAAAAGCATCCGCCGCACCGTGGTGCAGGCCACCTCCGAACACGCCAAGCTCAGCCTCGGGGTTACGGCTGATCCGGCCGCGAAAGCGGCGCTGCAAAAGCAGGTCGACGACTGGACCAAGACCGCGGCGCGCTACCGCTCGGAGCCGGAAACCGGCGAGGGCTCGGAGGAACTCGCCAAGCGCGCCAAGCATGCCGAGCACGAGCGCGACGAGGCGACCGCCAAATACCATCACTATGAAATCGCCTCGGCCGCTTTCCAGATCGGCATCGTGCTGGCTTCCGCCACCATCATCACCGGCATGATCATCCTGGCGTGGGGCTCCGCCGCGCTGGCGCTGCTCGGAATTGTCATCACCGGCCTCGGCCTGTACGCGCCGCATCTGCTGCATCTGCATTGATACAGCTTTCATCGCCCGCGCATGCGGGCGATCCAGTACGCCGCGGCTTACCGGCTCAAGAGCGCGTTGCCTTTAGGTCGAAGCACTGCCATCCGTCATCCTGAGGTGCGCGCTCTTGCGCGCCTCGAAGGATGAGAACGGCCCGTGGTCCATCCTTCGAGGCGCGCTTCACTCGCACCTCAGGATGACGTGTGCGCCAGAGCAAGCCAGAGCCAACAGACTCTACCGCGCTTCGTGCACGCTCTTGCGAAAACGCTGGATCAGCTTCAGCATGCGGGCTGACCAGCCCTCGCCGTCACCGCGCAGCATCTCGCGGATCCGCCGCTTGATCGGTTCGACCAGCGCCGCCGCCCTGGCGCGCAGCATCATGATGAACTGGTAGGTTTTCTTGAACCAGTTCATCTGCAGCAATTTGGTGCGCGTCACGTCGAAGATGAATGCGGTGACGCCGACGCCGACGAATTTTCCGAGCACGATGACGGTGATCGCGCTGACCCAATACTCATGCGCCAGCAGCCAAAGACCGACCAGCTTGAGCGGGAACAGCGGAATCACCGGTACCGCAAACACGATCAGCGTCATCGCCGGCGACAGCGTGTCGACGCGTTCGGCGAGCCATTGCTTGAACGCGCGCAGCGGAATCTTCGCGACGATGCGCTCGACGATCGGCTCAAGATGATCCCATAGCCATGCCTCGATCAGGAAGATGACCGCAAGCAGTACCCAGAACGGTTGTAACAGGCGGCGCATCATCGAGGTCAGCTCCATCCGGCTGATGCCGGATGTGGATTCACATATGGATCGCCCGCTTGCCGACCGCAAGCGCGGCTTCCTTGATGGCCTCGGAGCGGGTCGGATGGGCGTGGCAGGTTCGTGCCAGATCCTCGGCGGAACCGCCGAATTCCATCAGAACCGCAGCTTCGTGGATCATTTCGCCGGCCTCGCGGCCGATAATGTGCACGCCGAGCACCCGATCCGTCTTCGCATCTGCAAGAATCTTCACAAAACCATCGGTGGTCTGGTTGACCTTGGAGCGGCCATTGGCGGTGAAGGGGAATTTGCCGGAGGTGTAGGCGACGCCCGCCTGCTTCAGCTCTTCTTCGGTCTTGCCGACCGACGACACTTCCGGCGTGGTATACACCACGCCAGGGATAACGTCGTAATTCACGTGCCCGGCCTGACCCGCGATGATTTCGGCGCAGGCAACACCTTCGTCCTCGGCCTTGTGCGCGAGCATCGGGCCGGCCACCACGTCGCCGATTGCGTAGACGCCCTTCACATTGGTGGCGAAATGCGCGTCGATCTGGACGCGGCCGCGATTGTCGAGCGCGATACCGGCTTCTTTCAGTCCGAGGCCTTCGGTGTAGGGCACGCGGCCGATACAGACCAGCACCACGTCGGCTTCGATCGTCTCGGCAGCACCGCCCGCGGCCGGCTCAACCTTGGCCGCCAGCGTCTTGCCCGAGGTCTCGACGCCGGTGACCTTGGCGCCGAGCTTGAACGCAAAGCCCTGCTTTTCGAGGATGCGCTGGAATTGTTTTGCGATTTCGCCGTCCATGCCCGGCAGGATGCGGTCGAGAAACTCGACCACCGTGACCTTCGCGCCTAACCGATGCCACACCGAACCGAGTTCGAGCCCTATCACGCCGGCGCCGACGATCAGGAGGCTCGACGGCACCTTGTCGAGCGACAGCGCGCCGGTCGACGACACGATCCGCTTCTCGTCGATCTCGATCCCCTTCAGCCGCGCGATGTCAGAACCGGTGGCGATAACGATGTTTTTGGTCTCGACCGTCTGCACTTTGCCGTCGCTGCCTGATACCTCGACCTTGCCGGCGCCGAGGATCTTGCCGGCGCCGTTGATGACGTCGATCTTGTTCTTCTTCATCAGGAATTCGACGCCCTTGACGTTGCCGTCGATGCCCTGCTGCTTGAAATTCATCATCGCAGGCAAATCGAGCTTCGGCGCGGAAACGCTGACGCCCATCTTGGCAAACGAATGCCCGGCCTCCTCGAACATTTCGGAGGCATGCAGCAGCGCCTTCGACGGCATGCAGCCGACATTGAGGCAGGTGCCGCCGAGCGTCGCATTCTTCTCGACCACGGCGACTTTCATGCCGAGTTGCGCCGCGCGCACCGCGCAGACATATCCGCCGGGCCCGGTGCCGATGACGACGAGATCGTAAGTGGCCATGATTGATATCCTATAGCTGGTCTGTGTGACTGTAATCAGCGCCCGCCCGACACGTCGATTGTGGTGCTGGTCACATAGGAGGCGTCGTCCGACATCAGCCAGACGATTGCATTAGCGATCTCTTCCGCCTGGCCGACGCGCTTCATCGGCACCATGTGCGCGAGGCGGTGGGCGCGATCGGGCTCGCCGCCCGCGGCGTGGATTTCGGTGTCGATCAATCCGGGCCGGATACCAGCGACACGAATTCCTTCGCTCGCGACCTCAAGACCGAGGCCGAGGGTGAAGGAGTCGATAGCGCCTTTGGAGGCGGCGTAATCGACATAGGTGTTGGGCGCGCCAAGCTTTGCGGCGACGGAGGAGATGTTGACGATGACGCCGCCCTTGCCGCCGTGTTTGGTCGACATCCGTTTGACCGCTTCACGGGCGCACAGGATGCTGCCGGTGACATTGATCGCCATCATTTCCTGGATTCGTTCGGCCGACATCTCGTCGACACGCACGCCGCTCTTGCCGACGATCCCGGCGTTGTTGACGA
The DNA here is from genome assembly GCA_050726155.1 of Bradyrhizobium sp. Lineage (GTDB taxonomy): Bacteria > Pseudomonadota > Alphaproteobacteria > Rhizobiales > Xanthobacteraceae > Bradyrhizobium. Next base: position 694 of record JBOHIT010000630.1, on the reverse strand, counting down.
GGGCGCCGAGCGTGCCGAACTTGTCGGCCGCCTCGAACAGCCGGAGAATATCGCTCTCCTTGCCGACGTCGCATTTCACCGCGATCGCCTTGCCGTTCTTCGCTTCGATATTGGCGACAACGTCGTTCGCGGCAGCCTCGTTCGAGGCATAGCCCACGACAATCCGGTAACCGCGCGCCGCGGCGGCGAGCGCGGCGGCGCGGCCGATGCCGCGGCTTCCGCCGGTGATGACAACAACTCGATCGGTCAAGTCAGCCCCCAAAACTCACTGCAAGTCATCAACGCCCACCCGCCGCATCAGCCCAGGAGGCCGGGAGCCGGCGGGCGAGTTACCATCAGAGATCCAGCACCAGCCGCGCCGGATCTTCCAGGCTCTCCTTGACGCGGACCAGGAACGTCACCGCTTCCTTGCCGTCGATGACGCGGTGATCGTAGGACAGCGCCAGATACATCATCGGGCGGATCTCGATCTTGCCGCCGATCGCCATCGGCCGCTCCTGGATCTTGTGCATGCCGAGAATCGCCGACTGCGGCGCGTTCAGGATCGGCGTCGACATCAGCGAACCGTAGATGCCGCCATTGGTGATGGTGAAGGTGCCGCCCTGCATCTCGTCGATCTTGAGCTGGCCGTCGCGGGCGCGGCGTCCGAAATCGGCGATGCTCTTTTCGATGTCGGAGATCGACTTGTGGTCGC
>JBOHIT010000629.1:0-6924 GCA_050726155.1 Bradyrhizobium sp. | reverse complement strand
CTCCAACGCCTGGACCATGCCGATCAAAGCTCGCACCGATATGCTCGCGACCGGCATCCGTACCCCGGTCGGCATCAAGGTCCTGGGTACCGACCTCGTCGAAATGGAGAAGCTTGCTCGCCAGATCGAAACGGTCGTGAAGGCGGTTCCGGGCACGTCGAGTGCTTATGCTGAGCGCGTCATCGGCGGCTACTATCTCGACGTCGTCCCCGATCGTGAGGCGCTTGCTCGCTACGGTCTCATGATCAGTGATGTCCAGGACACCGTGTCGTCCGCGCTCGGCGGCGAAACGATTACAACGACCGTGGAGGGTCGCGAACGTTACGGCGTCAATTTGCGTTATCCGCGCGATCTGCGCAGCGACCCCCAATCGATCGCACGGGATGTGCTGGTGGCTATGCCGGGCGGAGGAACTGTACCGCTGGGTGAAGTTGCCGCGATCAAGCTCGCGCGGGGCCCCACCTCGATCCGGACCGAGAACGGCCAGCTCGCCGTCTACATCTTCGTAGATATCCGCGACCGCGATCTCGGCGGCTACGTGGCCGACGCCAAGGCGGCCGTCAACGCGAGCATCAAGTTTCCGCCCGGATATTATGTCGTCTGGAGTGGGCAGTTCGAGTATTTGGAGCGTGCTACCGCCCGGCTGAAGATCGTGGTGCCCGTCACGCTGTTAATCATCTTCCTGTTGCTTTATCTCAATTTCCGTCGGCTGACTGAGACACTGATCGTGATGCTGTCGCTGCCGTTCGCGCTGGTCGGCGGGCTATGGCTGATGTGGTGGCTCGGGTTCAACATGTCGGTCGCCGTGGCGGTGGGCTTCATCGCGCTGGCAGGTGTCGCGGCCGAGACCGGCGTCATCATGCTCATCTATCTCGATCAGGCGATGAAGGAACTCCACGCCGAGCGACTCGCGGAAGGCAAGCCGTTCACGCGCGCGGATCTGAACGAGGCGATCATGCTGGGCGCGGTCGAGCGCGTCAGGCCAAAGATGATGACCGTCGTCGCCATCATGGCCGGCCTCATTCCGATCCTGTGGAGCACTGGCACGGGCTCCGAAGTCATGCAGCGCATTGCGGTGCCGATGATCGGCGGCATGATCTCTTCCACCATCCTGACGCTGGTCGTGATTCCAGCTGTTTATACGTTGATCAAGGGATTTGGATTGCCGCGCCAACCGAATGCTGCCGTTCCAGTGGAAAGGGCCGTCGCGGCCCAGACTATGGCAAACGCCTTGGACCGCTCGCAAGCGGCGGAATGACGGAAGCGCACGCCCGTTCCTCAACTCCAGGACGACGCTATGGACCAGTGGGATTTCAAAAAGTGGCGGAAGAATCTGGGAATCAACCAAGTTGCGGCAGGGGAAATGCTCGGACTGAGCCGCGGCGCGGTTCAATACTGGGAAAGCGACATCAGGCCGGTGCCGCGCGCCGTCGAGCTCGCCTGCCAGGAACTGTTGCGACGTTGGAAGCGGCGACCAGAGTTTGGACCGGTAACACTGTTTTATACCGATGGTCCGATATCGCAGGGGGATTTACCTCCGTCTAGCGACGTGACCCTCCAATGCGAGCGACATCCGGACAACGAAAGCGCCCTCAGTCGTGCCGTTCGACTGAGGGAGATCGTGAATTTGTTCATGCCGTTCATCGTTGCGGACGATGGAAATGTCATCTGGTCCGGCCCCGAACTGCTGCATGAATGCGATGCGCGAAAAGAGCGCGCGCCGACCGAAGCGAGTTTGAGGCGCAGTCGAGGAACTGCGGATCGTCTTGGATGACCACCTAAATAGGCGCCATCCGAGGCGCCATCGCAATTGTCCGGTGATGATCTTTTTTTGGCCAAGGGCGGGCGCCGCTGTAACCGAAATCGCTCCATCAGCGAATAACTAGGGATAACGCCGGGTGACGACCAGCGAGATGCAACTCAAGGCGCTGATGCTCGCCAGCCTTAACGGCAGCGCGGTGTCGTATCGGTCGCTGCTCGAACAGCTAAGCCACCGGCTGCGGTCCTATTACAAGGGCAAACTCGCCCGCGTCGGACGCGGCGCGACAGAGGCTGAGGATCTGGTGCAGGAGGTCTTGTTGGCCATCCATGTCAAGCGTCACACCTACGACATAGGGGAGCTATTTACGCCGTGGGTGCATAGCATCGCCCGATACAAGCTCATCGATTACCTACGCCGGACCCGATCGGCTGCGAGCGTCCCAATCGATGAAGGTGCCGACGTCATGGCGCAGGACGACCATGCTGGTGCCGAGAGCTCTCACGACATCAGAAAACTTCTGGGACGGCTGCCGGAGAAAGTGCGGTGCTCCATCGAGTGCGTGAAGCTTGAGGGGCGGAGCGTAGCGGAGGCGGCGGCGCGATGCGGCATCTCGGAATCGGGCGTCAAGATCAACATTCACCGGGGCTTGCGCACGCTGGCGAACTTTATCGCGCGGGAGACCAAAGATGAAGACAACTGATCTGGTCGACATGCTCAGTGCAAACGTCGAACCGGTCGGACGCGGACTGGTCTGGCGGACGATTTCTATTGCTGTTGCGGCCGGAGCGGTAATCGCGCTTGGCTTCATGCTGGTCGGACTGGGCGTCCGCGCAGACCTCACGACAACCCAAGCCATTGCCTTTCTGCTATTGAAATTGGCGTTCGCGCTTGCGGTCGTTGGCGTGGCGGTGCTCTATCTCACCAGGCTCGCCCGTCCTGGCGCAGGGCGTGGAATGTCGCCGCTCACGATCGCGGTGCCGTTTGCCGCAATCGCGCTACTCGGCGCAATCAGCCTGGGTGATGCGCCAAGCTCACACTGGAACAGGATGATCTTTGGCGACGCATGGCTTGAATGCCTGCTCTCGATTCCAATCATTGCTGTCCTGCCGTTCGCAGTCACCATTCTGGCAATACGGAGAGCTGCGCCGACGAACCTGGTTCGTTCCGGGGCCGTCGCCGGTCTCATTGCAGGGGGTGTAAGCGCGATGGCTTATGCTCTGCACTGCACGGATGATTCATTGCCGTTCGTTGCGGTCTGGTATGGCGGCACGATTGTGCTGTGCACTCTAGCAGGCGCTGTATTGGGACCGCGGCTACTGCGTTGGTAACAGACGTCTCAGGCGGCTTCACGTCGGCGTGAGATTGTAACCGGCAGACGATCCGTTCCGAACTCATCATTAGAAGCGCATGACGCGCTTCCCACAATGATGGAGCCGGACATGTTAACGAAACGTCTTTTCACGATTTCACTCCTGTTGCCGCTGCTGGCGATATCTGCGACAGCGCACGCGGGATCGACCATCTCGGACAAGAGCTACTGGCCGAGCGAGACGAGGCAGAACGCTCAAATCAGGACTGGTGACCCGCAGCGCGATTTGAATTCTGCCTTCGCGTACGATCGCACAGCGTCGCGCCAGCCCGCGACCGCGAATGACGCCGGATCCGCATGGCATTATCAGGGTGGCCCGAAAGGCCGGTGATATGCGCCAGCAGGAAATGACGCGGCGCACGATGCGCGCGCTGCAATATGCAGGCGCGCATTGCATCGCTGGGAAGCGGAGAGGGTTGCGGAGTCAAGTCGATCGTCGCAACCGCAACTCTCTCGCAACGAATTCTTCATTTTTTTTGCCAACGGATGAGCAATCACATGACCTTCGCACAACGCACTGCGGCCATTTACGAATCGAGCGACCTGCCGCGTGATACTGCGACCAAATATCTCGTTCAGTGCTGTCTCGGGGCGCATCTTTTCACCAGCGCCGTGGTTGCTGCTGGTGTCGCTTTGTACTGGAGTTGGGAAACGGCCGCCAGGTTGTTTCCCGTCCTGGAATTTCTGCCGTCCATATTGATGATGCTGATGAGCATGAGGCACGGGACCCGCCGGTCAGATGATGAAGCGGCGTCGCCGGACGAGAGGTTGCCGCTTGGGTTCCCAACATCACCTGTTCTGCAGCAATAGCTGTTGTCGCGTGCTGATCGCGGCACCAGCGCGCTACCCGTCACCAGCCTTTCGAACCGCTCGAGGGCGTCTGGACTTATCCCGAATCAGTCAATGGAGATGAACCATGATGATGAACGGTATGACGTCTGGAATGATGTTGGCATGGGCCTCGTCTGGTTGCTGATCCTCATTCTGCCGATCCTCGCAGCGGCAGCGCTCGTCAAATACCTTCGCTCCGGAAGTAAGGGAGGCTGAGAATGAGAAGGTACGGAATAATGGGAGGCGGCGCAGACCCAGACCGTAAAAGACAAGGCCATCGAAGCCCGATGCTGATAGAATCCGACCTCACATCCGCTTGGGCTTAGGCTTCGTGTTCAGATAATATCAATGGAGACGGTCGATGCTGAATGCAGTCCTGCGTGCGCTCGGCATGGCATTTGCCATGGGGTGGCAGATCCTGTGGCCGCTGGTTCTTGGCTTTGCACTCTCAGCGGTTGTGCAGGCAGTCGTCTCCCATCGGGAAATGGCCCGGCTGCTACCGGACGACAGACCGCGTTCGATCACGACGGCCCTCGCTCTCGGGGCAGCGTCGTCGTCATGCTCCTATGCGGCGGTGGCGCTTGCCCGCTCGTTGTTCCGCAAGGGGGCTAATTTCACCGCCGCGATGGCTTTTGAAATGGCCTCAACCAATCTCGTCATCGAACTCAGCATCATCATGTTGGCGTTCCTGGGCTGGCAGCTCACGCTGGCCGAATTCGTCGGCGCACCAATCATGGTCGGACTGCTGATTTTTCTCTTCCGTTGGTCTCTCAATCGCAAGCTTCTCGACGAGGCCAGGGCACAGGCCGACCGGGGCTTCAAAGGTCGAATGGAAGGCCACGCAGAAATGGATATGTCCGTTACCGAAGGGGGCACTCTTTGGCAGCGACTGACCTCCGAACGCGGCCTCACCGCAATCAGCCACTATTTCGTGATGGATTGGGCGTCAGTCTGGATGGACATCGTTGGCGGTCTCCTGATCGCCGGTGCGCTCGCCGCCTGGGTGCCTGCAGAGTTCTGGCTGTCGTTCTTCCTTGTCGACCATCCGCTTGTTGCCAAGCTGTGGGGACCGATCGTCGGCCCGCTGGTGGCGGTGATCTCGTTCGTCTGCTCGGTGGGGAACATCCCGCTGGCCGCGGTGCTCTGGAATGGGGGCATCAGTTTCGGTGGCGTAATCGCATTCATCTTCGCCGATCTGATCGTCCTCCCGATCCTGAACATCTATCGCAAGTATTACGGGTTGAAGATGGCCGGCTTGCTGTTCGTCACGTTCTACGCGGCGATGGCGGCTGCGGCGCTGATCGTCGAACTGATTTTCGGGGCACTTGGTCTCATCCCCACACAACGCAACGCGCGCGTGGTCGAGGCTTCCATCACTTGGGACTACACGACCTGGCTCAACATCGCCTTTCTTATTATAGCCGCCTGGCTGGTTTGGCGATTCCTGAAAACCGGCGGCCCCGCGATGTTGCGCATGATGAACATGCCCGCTGCGTCCGGGCACGCTCACTAGAACCTTCGGTCAGACAATCGCTTACAACATGACTAAGTCGACCGTCGGATATCGAGAAGGTCGCGGTGTCCTACAAGGACAAGTCGGCAACGGTCATCTACGACGACGCCAAAGCCGGTGTGAATCAACTCACGTCGGCGACCACCAACGCGGGCTATCCGTCCGCACCCAAGAGTTATCCGATGCTTCTTCAATCGACTATCACTTGTCCGCACTGCGCCGTTGCGAAGGCGGAGATCATGCCGACCGATGCCTGTCAGTTTTTTATGAATGCACCGGCTGTGGTACAAAGCTGAAGCCCAACTCCGGCGATTGCTGCGTGTTCTGCTCCTTTGGCTCGGTGCCGTGTCCACCAATTCAGGCAGTGCGCTCCGGCGAACCGGGTGGCGCCTCCCGCCGTGCGTAACAGACGATGACCAGCGCGGCGGAACGGCTACGTGGTTGCGAAGCGCTACTCGACGTCCACGCCCAGCAGGTCCTCGATGAACAGGACGAGAACCGTCCAGCTCCACGGACTGCCAAATCATCGTGATTGATTCCCGTACCGACCAACAACGCGCCAGGCTAAAGTCGACGGCGCACCGACAATGCCGGCACATACGTCTTCCCGGGACAGGGCGAGGACAACGCCTTCCGCAGTTTCCCGAACCATTGGAAGCATCTCTTCGAGGACTCGCCGCTATCCGATATTACTCCCCACGTCCTACGTCACAGCTTCGCGAGCATCGCCAACGATCTCGGCTTTACCGAGGTGACCATCGCGGCCCTGGTCGGCCATGCCAAGGGTTCGGTGACGAGCAATACATCCATACGCTCGACACCGCGCTCATCATGGCTGCGGACACGATCTCGGGCTACATTCAAGGGCTTCTTGACGGCATCGAGTTCAAGCAAACCGCCTACGCGTTGGACCGGGATTCACGAAAAGCTGCCCTGGCCCGCTTCCTCAAAAGGGCTTCGGGCAGTGATCCAGAGGAGGCCGAGGATGAGCGCCGTCTGGCGGCCTAGGTCCTACGCCGGACCTGCGCGTAGCCTCAGCAGCAGCGACAAACTCCCCGAAAGGTGAGGCGCTCGAGAAGCGGAAGTTAGCCGGTTTCGCCAAGCTGATGTGGCGATACGTGTGGAGCATAGAGGCCGGCCAATCTTCGATGGGCGCTCTTCAGCTTTGGATGGCGAGCAGTTCGGCGGTCTTCAGCACACGCGTCTTCCCGCCCGGCAGGTGATTTTTGATTCCATTGCTGATGGTGTTGGCTGCCTCCGTAGAAGACCTCTGCGGTCAGTTGATCGCGCTCTTTCGGAATAGCGTCTCAATCAGCGGGCATTCAGGCAAGGTGCCGTCTGCACATCGCGCGACCACGTCCTTCAGCACCCGCTCCATCCGTTTCAGATCAGCGATCTTCGCCCGCACGTCGTCAAGGTGCGTGGCGGCGACGGCGCGCGCCTCGCCGC
>JBOHIT010000628.1:0-6863 GCA_050726155.1 Bradyrhizobium sp. | reverse complement strand
TGACAGCCGTTGCTTTGCGATGGTCTCGCGTTAAGCTCTTTTCGCCTCGAACGCCATTTTCACCGCCAGCCCCGCCAGCACGGTGCCCATCAGCCAGCGCTGCACCAGCAGCCAGCTCGGCCGCGTGCCGAGAAACAGCGCGATCGATCCGGCGGCGAGCGCGATCATGGCGTTGACGCTGACGCTGATCACGATCTGGATCGACCCCAGCGCCAGCGATTGCGTCAGCACGCTGCCGACGACCGGATCAATGAACTGCGGCAGCAGCGCCAGATAAAGCATCGCGATCTTCGGATTCAGGAGATTGGTGACGAAGCCCATCGCGAACAATTTGCGGGGCCCATCGACCTGCAGCTGCTTGACCTGGAACGGCGAGCGGCCGCCCGGTTTCAGCGCCTGCCACGCCAGCCATAGCAAATAGGCCGCGCCCGCGAATCGCAGCGCGTCATAGGCATAGGGTACCGCGAACAACAGCGCGGTGATGCCGAACGCCGCACACAGCATGTAAAAGACAAATCCGAGCGCCACGCCGCCGAGCGACACGATGCCCGCGGCCGCGCCTTGCGTGATCGAGCGCGAGATCAAGTAAATCATGTTCGGCCCCGGCGTCAGCACCATGCCGAGCGAGACGAGCGCGAAACCGAGCAGGGCTGACATGTGGGGCATGAGGGACTCGCGAGGGAATAAGCACGTTTCTAGCGTGCGTCATGCTGCGATGTCATTTCCAGAATTGCACGGAGAGCAATTTGGCGAACTCGTGTCCCGGACGCGGTGCAGCGTTCTTCACGATGCACCGCAGAGCCGGGACCCACGCCTAACATGGACCCCGGACCAGCAGCGCACCGCTTCGCGCTGCGCAGCATCCGGGGAGCGGACCTCTCAATGCGCCTCGTCCCAATTATTCGCAGCCCTCGCATCGACCTGCAGCGGCACCGAGAGCAGCACGGCGGGGAACGGGGCGTCCTGCATCACGTGTTGCACCACCGGCAGCGTTGCCGCGACTTCCTTCTCGGGCACTTCGAAGATCAGTTCGTCGTGAACCTGCAACAGCATCTGCGCCGAGAGCTTCTTCGCGGCCAGTGCGTCCTCCATCCGGATCATGGCGCGGCGGATGATGTCGGCGGCAGAGCCCTGCAGGCGGGCGTTGATCGCGGCGCGCTCGTTGAAGGAGCGGACCGAGGCGTTCGAGGCCTTGATATCGGGGTAATGGCACTTGCGGCCGAACAGCGTCTCGACATAGCCGTTGGCGCGGCAGAAATCCCGCGTCTGGTCCATATAGGCGCGGATGCCGGGAAAGCGCTCGAAGTATTTCTTGATGTAGGCGGAGGCCTCCTCGCGGGCGATGCCGAGCTGGTTGGCGAGACCGAACGCCGAGATGCCGTAGATGATGCCGAAATTGATCGCCTTGGCGCGCCGGCGCACCTCGCTCGGCATGTCCTCGATCGGCACGCCGAACATTTCGGACGCCGTCATGGCGTGGATGTCGAGGCCGTCGCGGAACGCCTGCTTCAGCACCGGGATATCGGCGATCTCGGCCAGCAGCCGCAGCTCGATTTGTGAGTAATCCGCCGACACCAGTTTGTGGCCGGGCGTCGCAATGAAGGCGCGGCGGATCTTGCGTCCGTCCTCGGTCCTCACAGGGATGTTCTGCAGGTTCGGTTCGTTGGACGACAGTCGCCCCGTAGTGGTCGCAGCCAGCGCGTAGGTGGTGTGGACGCGATGGGTCTGCGGATGGACATATTCCGGCAGCGCATCAGTGTAGGTCGATTTCAGTTTTGAAACCTGCCGCCATTCCAGAATCTTCTTCGGAAATTCGTGGCCTTGTTCGGCGAGTTCATCGAGCACCTGCGCTGAGGTCGACCAGGCGCCGGTCTTGGTCTTGCTGCCGCCGGGCAACCCCATCTTGCCGAAGATGATATCGCCGAGCTGCTTGGGGCTGCCGACATTGATCGGCTCGCCCGCGATCTCCTGGATCTCGGCTTCGACCCGGGCCGCGGTCTGGGCGAAATCGCCCGACAGCCGCGATAACACTTGTCTATCTATCGAAATGCCGCGGCGCTCCATCCGCGCCAGCACGCTGACCAGTGGCCGCTCCAGCGTCTCATAGACCACGTTCATGCGTTCGGCGACGAGGCGCGGCTTCATCACGCGCCACAGCCGCAGGATCACATCGGCATATTCGGCCGAATAGGCGGTCGCCTTGTCGATCTCGACCTGGTCGAAACTAAGCTTGTTCTTGCCGCTGCCGACAAGATCGCCATAGCTGATCACGGCATGGCCGAACCAGCGTTCGGCGAGCCCGTCGAGCCCGTGCGCGTTGCGGCCGGCATCGAGCGCATACGACATCAACTGCGCGTCTTCGACATTGCGCAGCGTGATGCCGTGCTGCGCCAGCATCACGGCGTTGAACTTGATGTTGAAGCCGATCTTCAGAATGCCCGCCGATTCCAGCAGCGGTTTCAGCGCGGCCAGCGCATCGGCCGGCTTGATCTGGTCGGGCGCAAGCCCGGCGTCGAACAGCCCGGAGCCGCCGCCGGATTGCTTGTGGGCGAGCGGGATGTAGCTGGAATCGTTCGGCGCCAGCGCCAGCGCGATGCCGACGATGTCGGTCTGCATCGGGTCGTCCGTATTGGCCTGTGCATCGATGGCGAAGTGACCGGTATCATGCGCCCGCGCGATCCAGGCCTTGAGTTGGTCGAGGCTGCGGATGGTCTGGTATTTGCTGCGATCGACGGGAAGTTTTCGCGCCGCTTCGGCACGCGCGACGGCAAGCGATATCGGCGTCCCCTTCAGGCTCGCGGCTTTTTCCTGCTTGTCGGCTCCCGGCTTGGCGGTCGCGGGCGGGCTCGCAAAGAGATCGCCGGTGGTGCCGCCGGCGGCTTTGGCCGGGGCGGGGGCCGCGCTTGCCGCACTCTTGTTGCCGGAATCGGCTTCCACGTCGGACGGATCGATCTGCGAATAATCGGCGACGCGGCGGGTGAGGGTGGAGAACTCCATCGCCTTGAGGAACGCGACCAGTTTGCGTGCGTCGGGCTCATGCACGGCGAGATCGTCGAGCGGCACGTCGAGCGCGACCTTGTCGTCGAGCAGCACCAGCTGCCGCGAGATCCGCGCCTTCTCGGCATTCTCGATCAGCGCCTCGCGCCGCTTCGGTTGCTTGATCTCGCCGGCGCGCAGCAACAGTTCTTCGAGATCGCCATATTCGACGATCAATTGTGCCGCGGTCTTGATGCCGATGCCGGGTACGCCAGGCACGTTGTCGGTGGAATCGCCCGCCAGCGCCTGCACCTCGACCACCTTCTCCGGCGGCACGCCGAACTTCTCGATCACCTCGGCAATGCCGATGCGGCGGTCCTTCATGGTGTCGTACATCGTGACCTTGTCGGTCACGAGCTGCATCAGATCCTTGTCGGAGGACACGATGGTGGTAGAGGCGCCGCGCTCGCCCGCGATCCGGGCATAGGTCGCGATCAGATCGTCGGCCTCGAAGCCGCCCTGCTCGAGGCAGGGCAGGTCGAACGCACGCACGGCGTCGCGGATCAGCGAGAATTGCGGGATCAGATCGTCGGGCGCCGGCGGCCGGTGCGCCTTGTAATCAGGATAGAGCTTGTTGCGGAACGTGATCTCGGACTTGTCGAAGATGATGGCCAGGTGCGTCGGCCGGTTGTCCTCGGGCATGTCGCGCAACAGCTTCCACAGCATGTTGCAGAAGCCGAGCACGGCATTGACCTGCAGCCCGTCGGATTTGCGGTTCAGCGGCGGCAGCGCGTGATAGGCGCGGAATATGTAGGAGGAGCCGTCGACCAGAAACACATGGTCGCCCTTGCCCGGAACCTTGGCGGGCGCCTTGGTCGCGGCCTTGGCTGGAGCTTTCGCGGGGGCGGGTTTGGCGGCGGCTTTGGGGGCTGTTTTCGGCATGGCCGAAATTTAGGGATTTTTGCGCAGGATTGACAGCCTCAGCGGGCGATTTTTGGGAGCGCTCCACTGCAATACTTGCTGTCGTCACTCGCCCGAGTGCGCAATTGCGCAACGGGGGGCGGGTGACCCCGTATTCCAGAGACGTCAGTGATTTAATCGAAAAGCCACGGCGTACTGGGTTGCCCGGTCAAGCCGGGCAACGACAGAAAAAGCCTATTCCGCCGCCTGCAACACCGTCTCTGCCTTTTTCGGCGCGATCCAGAACGCATCGGGGCGTTCGAACAGGAAATTGGCATGCAGCGCCAGCGCGATCCGCCAGATCGCCAACGCACCGGCGACGCCAACGACGGTGACGATCAGCGAGATGGTGCCGATGTCGAGAGGCAACCCGCTGCGCAGCAGCAATGTCCGGGTCGCCGCCATCGGCAGGAAGAAGGCGAGATAGATGACGATCGAATGCTCGCCGCAATAGCGCAGGAAGTTGAGCCATTGCATGCGCGCCAGCAGCGTGCCCATCACGATGATGGCGCCGGCGCCGGCAAAGCCCAGAGCGAGCGAGACCAGCGGCCATTCGCTGAAGCCCACGATCACCAGACCGCCATTGGTCAGCGTCCACAGCGCCAGGCCTGCGAGCGCGAGTGTGGGGCGTGCCCGCGCGCGATCCGACAGGGTGAAGACCCAGGAAGCCAGCCAATATCCGGCGTAGAAATAGACGAATCGCGCGCAGAACTCGTCGATCACGGTCCAGCCGGTGGCGACATGCGTCATTTCCAGTAGCGCGGCCGCCGCCCAGATCGCCAGCGGCGGGACGCTGCGTGTCAGTTTTGTGACGAGGAAGAAGATCGGCAGCAGATAGATGAACCACAGCGTGCCGAACGGCTCGATGAACGATTCCAGATACAGATAGCCGACATGGCCCCAGTTCGACTCGGCGGCGAACGACGGCGCCTTGAAGCCGAACTGGATCGTCACCCACAATACGTAGAAATAGGCGAAGTGCACGACCTTGCGATCGAGGTAGGTGCGCCAGTCGCGGTCGATCACGACCGACAGGAACAGGCCCGAAATCAGGAAGAAATCCGGCATCCGGAACGGTTTGGCGAACATCACCAGCCAATGCATGAATCCGGTCTGGCTCGCGGCGGCCTCAACCCCGAGCACCGAATGCATCATCACGACCATGATGATGCAGATGCCCTTGGCGTAATCCACCCAGTCGATGCGGGCCGGAATTGGTCGCGCAGCGCCCATGGCGGACTTGGCGCGTTCGGCGACCTCTGATGTGCCGTTTGGTGTCATGGCTGTCCTGTTTCGGCGCGCTAGAGCGGCATCTTCGGCCGGATCGGTTTCTTTCTCCTTTATTCATTCAAGCGACATGCCGCTTTCTTGCTGTTTCCTGCCGATTTCTTTGCCGCCTGTCGGCGTTTTCCGGTTTCCTCTTTGCCGCCAAATGCTTTAAGAGGCGGGCAGAATCCGGGCGACCGTTAACCATCCAAAACAGGCTGTTTTCAATGCGAATTGCCATGATTGGCACGGGCTATGTGGGGCTGGTTTCCGGCGCCTGCTTTGCCGATTTCGGTCACCAGGTCACCTGCGTGGACAAGGACGGCAACAAGATCGCCGCCCTCAAGCGCGGCGAAATCCCGATTTTCGAGCCCGGGCTCGACGCGCTGGTGGCGTCCAATGTGAAGGCCAAACGGCTTGATTTCACCACCGATCTGACCGCGCCGGTCGCAGAAGCCGATGCGGTGTTCATCGCGGTCGGCACGCCGTCGCGGCGCGGCGATGGTCACGCGGATTTGAGTTACGTGCACGCCGCGGCGCGCGAGATCGCCGCCGCATTGTCCGGCTTTACAGTGGTGGTCACCAAATCGACCGTGCCGGTAGGCACCGGCGACGAGGTCGAGCGGTTGATCCGCGAGGTCAATCCGTCGGCCGATGTCGTGGTCGCCTCCAATCCGGAGTTTTTGCGCGAGGGCGCCGCCATTCGCGATTTCAAATTCCCCGACCGTATCGTGGTCGGTACGTCTGACGATCGCGGCCGCAAGGTGCTCGGCGATATCTACCGGCCGCTGTCGCTGAACCAGGCGCCGCTGATGTTCACGGCGCGGCGTACCGCGGAGCTGATCAAATACGCCGCCAACGCGTTCCTCGCCACCAAGATCACCTTCATCAACGAGATCGCGGATCTCTCCGAAAAAGTCGGCGCCGACGTGCAGGAAGTCGCGCGCGGCATCGGGCTCGACAACCGCATCGGTTCGAAGTTCCTGCATGCCGGTCCCGGCTTCGGCGGCTCGTGCTTTCCGAAGGATACCCGCGCGCTGGTGAAGATCGCGCTCGATCATGACGTGCAGTTGCGGATCGTCGAGGCGGTGCTCGGCGTCAACGACAACCGCAAGCGCGCGATGGCGCGCAAGGTATCGAACGCGGCCGGCGGCAATCTGCGCGGCAAGACCGTTGCGGTGCTCGGCCTCACCTTCAAGCCCGACACCGACGACATGCGCGAGGCGCCGTCGCTTCCGCTCATCACCGGATTGCTCGACATGGGCGCGAAAGTACGCGCGCATGATCCGGTCGGCATCGAACAGGCGCGCAAGGAATTGCCCGATATCGAATATTGCGAAGACCCCTATGAGTGCCTGCGCGGCGCCGACGCCATGGTGGTAGTGACCGAGTGGGTGCAATACCGCACCCTCGATCTGGCGCGCGTGAAAAGCGCGATGGCCCAGCCGGTCGTGGTCGACCTGCGCAACATCTACCGTCGCGAGGACATGGAAGCCCACGGCTTCACCTATGACAGCGTGGGGCGGGGATCCGGGACGGGAAATTGATGGCGCTTTCTTCCCTTCGCCCATCGAAGTCGGATTTATCCGACTTCGACTTCTTTAGATTCCTAACTCGGGTATACCCGAGTTAGGATGGGAGAAGGTGGCGCGGACATAGTC
>JBOHIT010000627.1:0-7191 GCA_050726155.1 Bradyrhizobium sp. | reverse complement strand
GGACTCGACCGAACAATCGCCGCAGCCCTCGCAGTCGAGATCATTGATGATGGCGAACTTTTTCAGCTCGGGCGCCTGACCGCGCTTGCGGCGGCGCCGCCGCTCGGTAGCGCATTCCTGCTCATAGATCAGGACGGACACGCCTGCGATCTGGCGCAGTTCACGTTGCACGGCGTCGAGCTGCGCGCGGGGATGGATCGTCACGCCGTTGGGAAAATCGCTTGCCTGCAAATTATCGGGATCGTCGGAAACGACCGCTATCCGCGCCACGCCGTTGGCGCGAACCTCGTGGGCGATCGCGGTCACGCTGATCGGCCCATCCACCGGCTGGCCGCCCGTCATGGCGACCGCGTCGTTGAACAGGATCTTGTAGGTGATGTTGGCCTTGGCCGCGATCGCCTGGCGGATCGCCATCGATCCGGAGTGATAATACGTGCCTTCGCCGAGGTTCTGGAACACGTGCTTGCGACCGGTAAAGCGCGAGGAGGCGACCCAGTTGACGCCTTCGCCGCCCATCTGGATCAGCGAACTGGTATCGCGGTCCATCCAGCTCGCCATGAAATGACAGCCGATGCCGGCCAGCGCCTGCGACCCCTCGGGGACTTTTGTCGATGTGTTGTGCGGACAGCCGGAACAGAAATACGGCGTACGGGTCGCGCCTGAAATCTCGATGATCTCGGCTTTCGGGCGCAGCAGCGCTTCGGCGCGCGCCTTGAGGTCGAGACCCGGGAAGATCAGGTCGAGCCGTTTGGCGACGATCGGCACCAGCAATCGCGGCGACAATTCGCCGACCCAGGGCACCAGGGCATCGTTGTTTTCGTCGCTCTTGCCGACCATGTGCTCCGGCTTGTGGCCGGGATAGTCGTAGAAATATTCCTTGAACTGGCTTTCGATGATGCCGCGCTTTTCCTCGATCACAAGGATCTCGCGCTTCTCCCGGACGAATTCCAGCGCGTCGTGATGCGCCAGCGGCCACACCATGCCGACCTTGTAGATGTCGATGCCAAGCCTGCGGCACTCGGTTTCGGTCAGTCCGAGCAGCTGCAGCGCTTCCATCAGATCGAGATGGCCCTTGCCTGTGGTGACGATGCCGTAGGTCGCATCCGCAATGTCGTAGATCCGGCGATCGATCGGATTGGCGGCGGCAAAGGCCAGCACCGCGTTCTTCTTGGCTTCCAGCCGATGCTCGATCTGTGGGCCGGGAAGGTCCGGCCAGCGATAGTGCAGGCCATCAACGGGCGGCGTGAATGCCGGTGGATTGAACATGCGTCGCGGCGGCAATTCGACCGAGGCGCATGACTCGACGGTTTCCGAGATCGCTTTGAATCCGACCCACATGCCGGAAAAACGGCTCAGCGCGTAACCGTATTCGCCGAAGGAAAGATATTCGGCCACGCTGGACGGACTAAGCGTCGGCATGAACCAGGCCATGAACGCGACGTCCGACTGATGCGGCATCGACGACGATACGCAGCCATGATCGTCGCCGGCCACGACCAGCACGCCGCCATGCGGCGAGGAGCCGTAGGCGTTGGCATGCTTGAGCGCATCGCCGGAGCGGTCGACCCCGGGGCCCTTGCCGTACCAGAGGCCGAACACGCCATCGACCTCGCGCGACGGGTTGGTTTCGACCTGCTGCGATCCCAGCACGGCGGTGGCGGCGAGGTCTTCGTTGACGGCGGGGAGGAACTCGATGCGGCGCTCGCTCAGGAGTTTCTTGGCGCGCCAGAGTTCCATATCGACGCCGCCGAGCGGCGAGCCGCGATAGCCGGAGACGAATCCAGCCGAATTGATGCCGTCGGTGCGATCGCGGTCGCGCTGATCGAGCAGGATACGCACCAGCGCCTGCGTCCCCGTCAGCAGCACGCGCCCGCTCCGGCGCGCGTATCGGTCCATCAGGGCGTAGTCATCGAGTTCTCCGCCCGCCGTCTGGATGGCCTGCATCATGTCGTCCTCCCGCCGGGCCTGGCCGGTGAAAGTGTCGGCCCAATCGGGTGGAAGTTCTGTTCTGATTATTCGGAATTATCCGATATTGTGGTAGGAATGACCAGAAATAGCATATCGTTCGGTAAAATCTGTCAAGGCATTCCGGGAGACCTGATCATGATTGAAGGACAAGACCGTCGGCTGCTGACGCATCTTCAAAAGGACGGTCGCCGCAGCAACCAGGATCTGGCTGACGATGTCGGCATGTCACCTTCGGCATGCTGGCGCCGGGTGCGCGCGCTCGAGGAGTCCGGCGTCATCACCGGCTATGCCGCGCTGGTCGACCGCGAACGGGCGGGCTTCCAGACCTCGGCCATCCTGCACGTGTCGCTCGATCGTCACGACGCAACCTTCGTCACCCAGTTCGTCGCGCGCGTGAAACGCCGTCCCGAGGTGCTCGAGTGTTTCGCGACGACGGGGGATGCGGACTATCATTTGCGCGTCGTCGTCAGCGACATGGCGGCCTACAACCGGTTTCTCGACGAATTCATGTTCAAGATTCCCGGCATCCGTCATGTCCGCACCAACGTGATCCTCAAGGAGATCAAGTACGATATCGCGCTGCCGTTCTGAGGCGCGTCGGCGCATGGAACCATCATTGCCGCGGAACGTTGCGTCTCTGGATTTCGAAGAATTGGTTTTGCTCACGGAGACAAAAAATGCTTCGCGCTGCCGCAGTAATATTCGCGGGGATGTTGGTCATCGGACCTGCGACCGCGCAGTCGACCACCCCCTCAAGCGAAAAGCCTGAGACCAGTTGCACGACCACGGGCTCTGCGACCTCGGGAAGCGGTGACGAAAAGACGTCGAATTCAATGGCGATGGAAAAGAGCGCAATTTTGCCGGACGCCGGCGGCGCCAACTCGGCGGCACCGACGGTGCAGAGCGGCGGCAAGCCCATGGTGGTCGGGAAAGACTGCCCGCCGGATTCCAAACCGAAGGGATAGAGCCTTCGGCGTTCTCTTCTATTTCGTGCCGCTACGTGTGTTCGATCAATCGCACTGCTCGTAACTGGACGATTTGCACTTCTGCGCCTTCTCGCGCCCTTCCGTGACCTGTTGCGCGGTCAACTCCTTGGTGAGAACGGCGAGATCCTTCTTGGCCTCGGCATTTCCCTGCGCGGCGGCCACTTCGTACCACATATAGGCACGAACGACGTCCGGCGATTCCTCGCCGCTGGCCTTGTAGTAGAGGCTCCCGAGCAAGGTCTGCGCTTCGGGGTTGCCTTGCTTGGCGGCGAGCCGGCTCCACTTCCGGGCTTCCTTTTCGCTCTTGGGAACGCCAAGTCCCATCCGGTGCATGACCGCGACCTTGTATTGCGCGATCGCGTTGCCTTTTTCCGCAAGCGGACGGAACAGCTTTGCCGCAGCCGCATACTGCTTTTTCGCAAACGCCGTCGTGGCTTCCTTCAGGGTGTCGGCCTGCGCTGCGGGTCCATTGACCGTCAACCCGAACAACAGGATCGCGGTCGCCAATCCAAAACGTCCGAATATGCGCACGATTAGCTCCCTTATGCTTTGAAGAAATAAATTATGACCCTCTCGTATCTCGAAAACCGGCGCGGCACAATCGCGGTGGCCACCTGCATGTCTCGCTGCGATGCAATGAAGCGGCCGTTGCATCGTTCACTCAATGATAATGCGAGGCGGCGGCCGGCTTGCCGCGCCGGATGCAATCGTGGTCCAGAGCTCGCGGGCAATCTCGATGTAATGACGCGCATGAACGCCGTCAGGTTCCGTCGCGACCACCGGGCGACCATCGTCGGAGGTCTGGCGAATATTGATATCGAGGGGGATCTCGCCGAGAAACGGGATGCCGCGCCGTTCGGCCTCCTGCCGTGCGCCGCCATGGCCGAAGATCGGCGTCAGCTTCCGGCAGGCCGGGCAGCAGAACGCCGACATGTTTTCGATCAGGCCCAGGATCGGGATATTCACCTTCTCGAACATCGCGATGCCGCGCCGCGCGTCGATCAGCGCGATGTCCTGCGGCGTGGAGACGATCACGGCGCCCGCCAGCGGCGCCTGTTGCGCCATCGTCAGTTGCGCATCGCCGGTGCCGGGCGGCAGGTCGATCACCAGAATATCGAGATCGCCCCACGCTACCTCGCGCAGCAATTGCGTGATCGCCGAGATTACCATCGCCCCGCGCCAGATCATGGCGAGGTCTTCCTCGACCAGAAAGCCGATCGACATCACCTTGACGCCGTACCGCTCCAGCGGTTCCAGCATGCGCGGACCGACCTGGCGCGGCTTGCCGCGCAGGCCGAACAGCTTTGGTTGCGACGGGCCATAAATGTCGGCGTCGAGTATCCCGGCTTTCAGGCCGAGGGCGGCAAAACCGAGCGCGAGATTGCACGAGGTGGTGGACTTGCCGACGCCGCCCTTGCCGGAGGCGACCGCGATGATTTGTTTGACGCCGGGAATACCGGATGCCCGTGGCGTCGCACGTGGGGCGGGGGCTGGCTGGGTGGTGGACACGCCGGTCTCGTTACGATCCAAGGGGATCGCCTTTCTTGCTTTCGCGCGCGCGCAGATAATCTTCCGTCGTCATCACAGCCGGCCGCGGCGGCGCGCCGTGCGGGTCAAAACCCTCATTGACGACGGCTTCGACGCGGCAGTCCGCGCACATCTTGATGACATCGATCCGTTTGGCGTTGGCGCCCTGGAACATCCAGTGCTTCTCGCCGAGTTTGGCGAGCACGCGCTCGATCGAGCTTTTGGTGCCGAACGGTTTGCCGCAGGCGATGCAGTTGAAGGGTTCTTCCTCCTTGAGCACGCGCAGCGGCGCGCTCCACGCGGTAAAATCCAGCCGGGGCTCGATCGTGATCACCTTTTCCGGACAGGTCGCTTCGCAGAGCCCGCACTGCACGCACAGGCTTTCGGTGAACCGCAGCATGGCGCGATCGGGGTTGTCCGACAGCGCGCCGGTCGGGCAGGCGGTGACGCAGGCATGGCAGAGCGTGCAGCCCGCGACATCGAGATTGACGCCGCCGAACGGCGCGCCTGGCGCCAGCGGCACCGCTTCGATCGGCGCGGGAGCCGCGAGATGAAGTTCGCGAAACGTGGTTTCGAGCACGCCGCGCTTGGCGCCGCGCGGCACGAAGCTCGCCGGCTTTGGCGTCGCGACGCCAATTGGCGCTGCGTCGAGCATGGCGCGCAACTGGTCCGGGTCGTCAGTCTCGATGATGCGCACGAGGCCGACGCCGAAACCGAGTGCGGCAACCACGGTGTCGGATGTCCCGGTGGTCCGGCGCAGTCCGGCAAGATCGTGCTTTGGCTTGGCCCGCGTCAGGATCGCGGCGCCGCTGCCGCCATAGGCAAAGACCGCGGCAAGGGTCTCCGGCCCGAGCTGCGTGACCTCGTTGACGCGCAGCGGCAGCACATGGGCCGGCAGTCCGGCGCCGAAGCGGGCGAGCGCGTCGACCAGCGCGTCACCATGCTCGCCGTCGTGGAACAGCACGATCGCGGTGCTGCCGCCGGCCTTGCGATAAGTCTGCAGCAGCGCGCGCAGACGCCGCATCAGCGCATCCGCGCTCGGCAGGGCATAGGACGCAGCTCCAGTCGGACATACCGAGGCGCAGGCGCCGCAGCCTGCGCACACATTGGCATCGATCGCGACGGAGTTTCCGTTCGGCGTGATCGCGCCGGTCGGGCAGAGATCGAGGCAGCGCGTGCATCCGGTAATGCCCGAGCGCGAATGGGCACACAGCGATTCCTCGAATTGAATGAAGCGCGGCTTGTCGAAGGTGCCGACCAGATGGCCTGCATCCGCAATCGCACGTTCGACGGCGGCGCGGTCGCGCGGATCGGCGCGCAGATATCCCGGACGCAGTTCATGCGCGGGAAACAACGGCGTGCTGCCGCTGAGGTCGAGGATCAGGTCGCAGGTCGACGTCGCGCCATTGCGGGCGGGTCCAAACACGAGTTTCGCGCGCGAGGAGGGCAGTGGCACCGCGTAGTCGTCGATTCCAAGCTCAAACGCGCCGAGATGACCGCGCGCGTTGCGCACCGTGCCCTTGAGAACCGGAAACTCGTTGCTCCGGCGCGGGATGACGTCGCCGGGTTTTGAAAGCAACACGGTGATGTCGAGACGGTCGGCGAGACGCTGCGCCGCCTCGATGGCGACTTCGTCACGGCCATAGATCAGCGCGACGCCGTTGCTCTCCAGCGTCACCATTGAAATCGGCGGCATCTCTTCCTGGGCGGCGGCGATCAGCGCCGCGGCCTTCGGGCCGGCCGCCGCCGCGTCGTTCGACCAGCCGCCGGCCTCGCGGATGTTGGCAAAGGTGAGTTGGGCCTGCGGGAAATCCTCGGCGACTTCGCGGAACAGCGGCGCTTCCTGTGTGCACGCCACCGTGATCGGCGCGCCATCGCTAAGCGCTTGCTTGAACCGGTCGAGTTCAAGGCCGCAGAGCTGGTTGGCTTGCGTGATTGTTCCGGCGCAGCCGCGGTTGATCGCCGGCAAATCGAGCGGCATGGTCTTCTCGCAACTGCAAATCAGAAGATGAGACGCGACCGTAGCCATTAACCAATATCCTGAACCGCGCAGAGGCGACGGTTCGTTCCCTCATTCCGCGGTACCCGTTCGTTCTAGCTTCCGCAAGACCGGGATCCGCTCGCGTTGCGAACCCAAGGGGGGTAGCATACACCGGCGGACTGCAAGCCATGAAGCAAAACCACCAGGGATGACCTTTTCGATGATATCGCGTCTCGGGGAAGTGGATCAGACACTCGATCTGCCCCCCGGTTATACTTTGGTCGCGCTGCGCGAACTCGGTGACGCGTTCGCCCATGGATGCGACATTGCGGCTCAATCGGGCGCGGGCACGCTGATCTGGGTGCGGCGCTACGACCTGGTCGAATTCGCCGTGGTGCTCGAACCTGACGAGGCCCTGACATCGGCGCGCCGGGCGTTCTTCGCCGGCATGAATGCCGTGGCGGATGCGATCGCGGCGCATTGTCCGCCGGAGCGGGAGGTGGCTTTCGCATGGCCCGACGCGATCCGGTTCGACGCGGGATTGCTCGGTGGCGCGCGGCTCGGCTGGCCCGGCGATTGCGCGGAGACCGACGTGCCGGCGTGGCTGGTGTTCGGCGTGATCCTGCGCGCCGCCGACATGGTGCATCTCGACGAGGTGCAGGCCGCAGCCGGCGTCTCGATGCTGGGCGCAGGCTTTGAGATGGTCGATGCCGACGCGATCATCGGCAG
>JBOHIT010000626.1:0-7782 GCA_050726155.1 Bradyrhizobium sp. | reverse complement strand
GCTCAAGGATCGTTACGGCGTCTCCTGGCAGATCGTTCCGGCGGCGCTGATGAAATATATCGGCGGTTCCGATGCCGCCGGCGCGCGGCGGGCGATGCAGGCCATGCTCGGGATGATCAAACTCGATATCGAAGGGCTCAGGCGCGCCTATGAAGGCAAGTCGGCGGCCTAGGGAGATGCGTAGGGTGCGCAACGGCGCAATTGCGCCGTGCCCACCCTGCGTTCTCAGCTAGTGACTCATCCGCAAGCCGATGCCGCCATGCAGGGTGTTGCCGACCGGCTGCGGGCCGGCGGTGCCGTTGAGGAAGAGGTCGGCGACCCAGCCCTTGGTGATGCGGAAGCCGAGGCGGCCGCCATATTCGAACCAGCCCTGGTTTCCGATCGTCGGCACCACGGTGCCGCTGCCGGTCACGGTGGCGACGATGCCGGATTGCGTGCCGAACGACTGCACGAACCCGCCATTGATATTGGCCTCGACGCTACTGCCGAACAGATGCGTCCATTGCCCGCCGACCTTGACTAGATTGGTCTTGTCGGTGCCGCCGGGGATCGAGGCGTCGAACGGATTGAACGCGGCGGCAGGATCGGAATAGCCCTTCACCCGCTGCCACAATTGCCAGATTTCGACGGAAGCGGCGACTTCGTCGCGTGGCGACAACCGGCTGATCCAGCCGGCGCGGCCATAGACGCCGTAATTGTCGCCGGTGGTGTTGCCGTCCAGCGAAACCGCGCCGAGGCTCGTCACATAGCTGCGGCGATAGCGGATCTTCTCATAGGGCGTCAGGATCGCGCCGACGTCGAAGAACGGCCGCGACGATCCCCAGTCGGCGAAATCATAGCGCAACGCGAACGCGCCGATCGGGGCCGCGGTCACGCTGTAGCCGCCTTCGCTGTAATGGGTGTAGGCGATGCCCGCCAGCAGTGACAGATTTGCGGTCAGGTTCTTGCGGCCGTGAATGCCGGCCGAAAACGATCCCGCCGAGCCGAAGGCACTGACGCAATCGTTGCAATTGATCTGCTCGTTGATGCCGAGCAGCACGGTGCCGAGCACGCGGTTGGTGATCATCTGGTTGAAGCGCTGCTTGGCCAGATCGTTGATCGAGCTTGCGCTGGAATCGGCGCCTGTCGTCGTTGGAGTCGGCGTGGGTGTTGGGGTCGGGCTTGCCGCCGCTATGGGACTCGGGGAGGGTGATGGTGACGCAATGGGACTCGGCGACGGCGAGGGAGTCGGCGTCGGGGTTGGAGTCGGCGTCGAGGTTGGAGTCGGTGTCGGCGTTGGTGTCGGATCCGGCGGAAATAGAACACACCCATCGGGGGTGGGAGTACAACCGGGCTCGTTGAGTGCCAACGCGGCTGACGGTTGCAACACCAGCCATAGCGCGGCCGATAGCGCCGCCGACATCACGAGTTTGCGCGTGAACTTCGTCATGGTCAGCGCCCGCACAGCATGCCGGTGGGATCGCTGCCGTCATCGACCGGAGGCGTCACCGTCGGCGAGGCACTGGCATATTGCGTCGCGCTGCACAGCCCTGCCGCGGCGCTGCAAGTTTTGGCAAATGTCCATGGCGGGTTGTTGGTCTTCTTGATCGTGGTCTTGCCGCCGCTCAGGGTGATGACGGCGGTATCGCCGGGGTTGATGAGCTGGATGCACTCGAAGCTCACGGTGCAGACCGAGGCCTGGCCCTCTTGCAGATTGACGATGGTCTGGCCGCGCTGCGACAGGATATCGAGCGTGGTGCCGCGGACGCCGATGGTCGCGAGCGGCGTCGTGATCTTGTAGGCGGCTTTTTCCGAATGGCCGGTGACGAATCGGAACGCGCCGGAGGTGAGACGCACCGCGACATCGCGATAGTGGGTCTCGTCGTCGAACACGGTGCGGTCGAGCTTGAGCGATGCGTTCGGCCCAAGCGACAGATTGGTGCTGTCGGACATCACCAGCCGCGCGGCGCTGTCGAGTCCGGTGCGAACGATTTCGTCGCGAAGCAATCCGTCGCCGACATTGATCCGGCTGGTTGCAGATCCGGCAACACGATGCACTTCATTCCTGACGACGGCAGCTTCGCCGACGCGCGTTTGCGCGGAAAGCGGGCTTGTCGTTAACAGGGAGGTTGAGAGAAGGGCGGGAAGGAGGAGAGTGTAGCAACGCGATTTCATTTCAAGGCCGATCAATTATTCCGACAACGTAGATAGCGGACGACGCAAACAAGCGATGTAGCAGATTTATCACAAGCAGCGCCTTACCGGTCAGTGACGTCGGATCACAAACGTTAGTGATGTCGGATCACAAACTGCGTCTTGCCGGTTAGTGACGTCGAACTCGCACCAGGTTCAAAACAATGGACATCGAAATTTATTCCGCGCACACTTTGTTTTTGAGTTTGTAGTGGTGCCATTGATCCGTGAACATCGTGTCTGAATCACATTCTGCTGCCGATCTTTCGATCGCACGCACCACTGTCTTCGCGGCAATCATCTTTGTGATCGCGCATTTCGCGATGCTGATCGGCATCACCACGCCGGAAAAGTTCTATTTCGACGAAGTGCACTACGTGCCGGCGGCGCGGCAGATGCTGCTGCCGGTGATGCCGCAGCCGATGCTCAACCCGATGCATCCGCCGCTCGCCAAGCAATTCATCGCGCTGTCGATCCACACGTTCGGCGACGTGCCGCTGGGCTGGCGCTATCCGGGGGTGCTGTTCGGCGCGCTCGCCATTGTCGCGGTGTATCTTGGCGGCCTCGCGTTGTTCGCGGCGCAAGGGCCTGCCATCGCCGCGAGCCTGCTCGCATTTTTCAACCAGATGCTGTTCGTGCAGTCGCGGATCGCGATGCTGGATATTTTCGCGCTGACCTTCAGCCTGTTCGCCATCGCCGCGTTCGTACACGGCTTCCGGCAGCAACGGCCTCAGCTCTGGTTTGCGATTGCGGGGCTGCTCTCCGGTTTCTCGATCGGTTGCAAATGGAGCGGGTTGTTCGTGCTCGCGGTCTGCATCGTCATCGTAGCGGCGATCCGCCTGTTGCAAAGCTGGCGCACGCGGTTTGCCGACGGCAATGATGACGACTGGTACCGGCCGGATCTGTGGCCCGGCTTCAAGGCCTGGCAATTCGCAGGCTGCTTGCTGCTTGCGCCGGCGCTGGCCTATCTCGCGACCTTCGTTCCGCTCTACGGCTTCTCGATCCCCGAGATCATCGAGGCGCAGCGCCGCATCTTCAGCGACAACACCACGACTGCGATCGCAGGCCATACCTATATGAGTTCGTGGCCGTCCTGGCCGTTGCTGGTGCGTCCGGTCTGGTACCTGTTCGACAAGATTGGTGACGACAGGATCGCGGCCGTGGTGTTCCTCGGCAATCCCCTGATCCTGTGGCCGGCGCTGATTGCGGCTGCGATTACCTTGCGCGACTGGATCGTGACCCGCCGCGCGGATGCGTTTCTGGTGCTGGCGTTTTATGTCGGCCCGTATCTCGCCTGGGCGTTGCTGCCGCGAACGCTAGGCTTCATCTATTATTATCTGCCGGCTGCGACCACCGCGAGCTTCGTGCTGGTCTATGCGCTCCGTCGTGGCAACACGCCGCGCTGGCTGCTATGGGCCTTCGTCGCGGTCGGTGCGGCCGGTTTCGCCGCGATGCTGCCGATCTCGGCCGCGTTCGTGGAAACGTCGATGGCGACGTTCAACCGCCTGATGATTTTCCAGAACTGGATCTAGAAGTACTTTCGAGCATTGACCAAAACGCGAAATCCGCCTGCCGTTTCCGGTAGGCGGATCAATCGCGCGAACTTACTTCGCGGCGGTCTTGGTATCCATGTTGACGACCTGAACGCGGCGGTTGGCCGGATCCATCGGCGCGGTCGGATTCTTCGGCTTGGACTTGCCATAGCCGACGGTGACGAGATCGGAGCCGTTGATGCCGAACTCCTCGGTCAGAACCTTCTTGATCGTGTCGGCGCGGCGCTCGGAGAGCTCCTGATTATAACCCTCGCCGCCGACTGCATCGGTATGGCCGGCAACCACGAAGGTCGAGCCCTTAAGGCTGGGGTCGGAGAGTGCCTTGCCGAGTTCGTTGACCGCCGGCTCCGAACTCTTGCTGATTTCGGCCGAGTTGTAGTCGAAGCGGATTTCGAGATCGATCCTCGGCTTGGTCGCGGCCAGCTCGGCAATTTCCTGGCGCTCGCCAATCGAGAGCGACCGGGTTTTGCGGTTGCGGAGCGTGGCGACGAAGCTGGCTTCCTTGGCCTGGACGGCGGTGTCGACCTGCGGGCCGACAGAGAGGCCACGGGTCGGCGACGTCGGCTTCAACGCCTTCAGAATCTTGTCGGCCGAGACGGTGTCGCCGGCAAATGCAACGCCCGCTGTCATCGACAGCACGGCGCCGAATGTCACGATGGAAAGTAAGCGGGTCATTGTCGTTATCCTCACGGTTACGCCTGCCATCTAGGCCGGTTGGCGGTTTGATGCTGGAACGATAGGACAGGTTCAAACCGGCCAATGTGATTCATATCACGTTCAAGCGACAGCTGGTCTTCGCGACTCCGGCCGTGTGAGGCGGCAGCCCTGCTACGGCAGCCGCCTGCCGGCTGATGGCAACGCCGGGGCCGGATTTCCGCGCCAGCGGGTTATTTTACCGGATTTCGGGCTGCGTCGCATCAACTCCCACTTTGGTTCATTCGTCCCGTTCGCTTCTGTGATTTAAATCACTGTTCGCTCGTGCGACTCGTGCTGCGACTACCAGCAGGCCGGCTTCGCTTTTTGCCTTTTCATTGCTGTTCATTGTTGTTCTTGGCCGGTCGCAATGCCGTCGCGCCAGCGCCGATCTGTCGACAACAAATCGGCCAGAAAGACGTCTAGCAAGATCGCTGACGAAGAAACCCCAAAAGAAAACTCAAAAGAAAAAGTTTGGGCAAGCGAAGCAGGCGGGCGGGTGTTTCAATCGGTAAAGCGTCAACGTGAGTATCAAGGCTATCGTACGGGCCCACCGGAACCCGTGGGCGCGGTCGGCTCAATGCCGATCCTGATCGGAGCCGCGATGATCGCGGCGGCCATTTTGCTGTCGACCCTCATCAATGCGCTGGGCAGCCGCTATGCCGGCTTCGAAGGCCCGACCGACGAGGCCGCGTGGCTGGTCGATCGCCTGACCGGCAGCGTTTACAAGTGCCGGGCCCCGGACCACGGCAAGGCATCCTGCGAGAGCGATGTCGCAACCGGCAGCGTCACGGAGCGGCCGAAACGGTAACATAGCGTTTTCGAGCGAAGCATGCCCCCGGACCTGATCCGGGGTGGGTACCGGTTCGCGCTTAAGAAAACGCCGAAGAAAGACTCTGTTTTCGAGCAAATCCGGGACTCCTCTTGCCCGCGAATCCAATTACATTGCTGCGCGATGCCCCGCGCGACCAAACCCCATCCCCTGACCAAATCCGAGGCCCGCCGAATCTGGCTGCGAGCCCAGCGGCTCGATACGGCAGCACCCTTCGGCGACGGACCACAGGCCACCGCGTCAGCGGTGGAGCACCTCGGCTATGTGCAGATCGACACCATCAACGTGATCGAGCGCTGCCATCACCACATTCTCTTCAGCCGTATCCCCAATTATCGCCGTGCGGATTTGCGGCAGGCGCAGAGCGTCGACAAGAGCGTGTTCGAATACTGGACCCATGCATTGTCCTACGTGCCGGCAAAGGATTTTCGTTTCTTTGTGCCGGCGATGAAGGAGCACAAGCGCGAAGGCCACAACTGGTACGCCTCGGTGCAGCCCGCCGACATGCGCAAGGTGATGCGGTTGCTCAAGCGCGACGGCGCCTTGACCATCCGTGACATCGAGGATGACGTGCTGACCGAGAAGGAACATCTCTGGCAGAGCCGCAAGCCGTCGAAGCGGGCGCTGCAACTGGCGTTCTACACCGGCGCCGTCACCATCTCCGAACGCACCGGCATGCTCAAGACGTATGAGCTGATGACGCGGCATTTCGGCTGGGACAAGCCGCCGAAGCCGGCGACCGCCACGGAGACGACGACCTATCTGCTCGACCGCGCGTTGCGGGCGCAGGGGCTCGTCAGCCTCGATTCGATCTGCCACCTCGATGCGCCGAGCAAGGCCGCGATCCGGCGCCTGATCGAGGCGCGCGTCCGCCGCAAGACGTTGGTGCCGGTGTCGCTCGAGGGTGCGGGCAAGCAGGAGCATTGGGCGGATCCCGCGGCGCTGGAGCCGCAAACCCCGGCACCTGCAGGCGAGGGCGGTCTCGTGCATATCCTGTCTCCGTTCGATCCCCTGATCATCCAGCGCAAGCGCACCGAGTTGTTTTTCGACTACGGCCATCGCTTCGAGGCGTACGTGCCCAGGGAAAAGCGCCTGTTCGGCTATTTCGCGCTGCCGGTACTGGTCGGCGAAGACATCGTCGCCGCCCTCGACCTGAAGACCGACCGCAAGGAAAAGAAACTGCTGCTGCAAAAATGGAATTGGGTCGGCAAGGGCGCCGTACGAGGCTCGCGCAAGGAATACAAACGCCGCATCGAGGAAGAACTGCACCGCTTCGAGCGGTTTCAATTGGCGGAGTAGGCGCGTTCGCGGCCATTGCGTCCAGCGCATTGCACCCCTCGGCATTGCGAATGCGTTGCTCCCGCAAATCCAATTGACACCGCCATCGCAATGCTCAAAACCCGGACCAACAGCAACAAACGGCCGGGGAAACAAACTGATGAGCCAGTCCACCACACTTGCCGCCGCCGGCGGCATCAAGAGCGAGATCGAAACCTCCACCATCCGCACGATCTCATGGCGGCTGATTCCGTTTCTGATCCTGGCCTATTTCTTTTCCTATCTCGACCGCGTCAATCTCGGCTTCGCCGCGCTGACCATGAACGCGGAACTGAAGTTCACGCCATTAATCTTTGCCTGGGGCGCCGGCATCTTCTTCATCGGCTATTTCATCTTTGAGGTGCCGAGCAATCTGGCGCTGGAAAAATTCGGCGCCAGCCGCTGGATCGCCCGCATCATGGTTACCTGGGGCATCATCTCGGCGGCGATGGCGCTGGTGAGCGGCGAATTGAGCTTTTACGTGCTGCGCTTCCTGCTCGGCGTCGCCGAAGCCGGTTTCTTCCCCGGCATCATTCTCTATCTGACCTACTGGTATCCGGCGGAATATCGCGCCCGCTTCCTCGCGGCGTTCGCGATCGCCGTTCCCGTCTCCACCGTGATCGGCGCGCCGATCTCCGGCCTGCTGCTCGGGCTCGACGGCATGATGGGCCTCAAGGGCTGGCAGTGGCTGTTCATCATCGAAGGAATTCCTTCGGTGCTGCTCGGTTTCGTTACCTGGTTCTATCTCACCGACAGGCCGGAGAAGGCCGACTGGCTGACGACCGAACAGAAGGCGTGGCTGGCGGCGAAACTGCAGGCGGAGATCGCGACCAAGCAGGCGGCACAGCACCTGACGCTCGGGCAGGCGCTGTCGTCACCGAAGGTGATCATGCTCAGCCTGGTCTATTTTGGTTTCGTCGGCGCGCTCTACGGCATGCAGTTCTGGCTGCCGCAGATCGTTAAGGCGTTCGGCCTTACCAACGCGCAGACCGGCTTCGTCACCGCGATCCCGTTCCTGTTCGGCACCATCGCGATGATCCTGTGGGCGCGCCACTCCGATGCCACGCGCGAACGCGTCGCCCATGTCGGCGGGCCGCTGCTGCTGACGGCTTTCGCACTCGCCGCCTCCAGCTACATCGCCGATCCCTTCACGACGATGGTGTTGCTGACGATCGCCGCGATCGGCGTGTTCTGCACCTTTGCGGTGTTCTGGAC
>JBOHIT010000625.1:0-2457 GCA_050726155.1 Bradyrhizobium sp. | reverse complement strand
ACATGTTCAGGGCCGGCGCGCCGACGTGTGTTTGGCTTACGGCTCGTGCAGCGTTCAAATCAGGCGGAAGCCGTTCTATCAAGTCGAGCACGACATCCACTGACCGCATGAAAGTTCGGCAGTATGCCGTTTCGGTTGTAGCTGCAGAACCGTTTTCAAAAATCTTATTAGATGGCGCACCCCCGCCGCACAGGCCGTAATAGCCACACGTGTCTGCACATTGGCGCACGCCACTGGTGATGTCGGCATAAAGGGGGCTTCCGTACAGACGCGCGGCGATTTCCTCGAAGTTATCGTTGACTAGGTTGCCGAAACAAAACGATCCATACCGCTTGTGCTCCAGGCCCAGCAATTCCGGCGAAAACGTCGACAGGTTCCCATCACAGTCGATGGAGATTATCCGAAAAGGCTCGTTTTGATCGTTGCGCATCGGCGCGCCATGGGCCTGAATCATCCGCATCGAGTGCTCGACCTCGCGCACAAGAATAGGCCGCGGACATTTCAAAGAGAGGTCGAGGAAACGTTGCAAGAATGCGCGATACCTAACGTCTGAATTCCCGCTGCCCACAAGCTTCGATTCGATGTTTTGCCTTCTTGCTCCTCGATATTAAAGCACACGTACTCCAGTTCGTTCTCGACGTAAAATTCAAACAGCTTTTCCGGCTGCGCCATACTTTCCACAGTCAAAACACAGATGACGTGGAACGGAATACCCGCGCGCTGCAATTTTCGCAGACCTTCATAGGTTCTGTCGAACGTGTTGGGTGCAAAGCTGGCGAACTGCGGCATTTTGTACGAGGCAGGCGCGGCATTCGGTCAAAGTCTTCGCTACGCGATCCGGGGTAGATCTAACGATTTCGAAGTGAGATTGCGATTTGGTTGGTACAGTTGGGTGGGCTCGAACCACCGACCTCCTGTTCCACAGACAGGCGCTCTAACCAACTGAGCTACAACTGCATCTGCACGAAGCCCCCAAAGGGGGGGGGGCGAATAATCTGTGATCTAGCGCAATTGAAAGCCGGCCGAGACCATTCGGCCGGCTTTTTGTCATTAGTTGTGACCGTGATGGCCGCCATGCCCACCGCCATGATGGCCACCGTGATGACCACCGTGATGGCCGCCATGACGTTCACCGTGATGGCCGCCGTGATGCTGCGCGCTGCTTGCTGAGATGTTGGCGACCAATAGGATGGTCGCTGCGATCGTGGAGAGAATGGCTTTGCGGAAGAACATGTGAGCTCCTTGGGTTCTATTAGCAGGGGATCTGCTTTCATGACCCAACCCTACGCCGGTCCCCATCGGTTGAATGTGAGCAGGAGCACACAGATGGGGTAAGCTGCGCGGGAGCAACCTTAACACCAGTCCGGAAAGGAATTGAACGAGTCAGGTTTTCCGAGCTGGAGCACCTCACCGACGCGCGTTGGATCCTGCCGACCTACGCCCGCTACGCTGCCACCCGCAACCAGTTCAAGCTAGTTTTCCGCGAAACACATCGCAATCAATGCGATCAGTACAAGAACTGAGTTCTTGACGTCTTAGGTAGCCACGGCGAAAATTCATATTAAGTTACCTTAGCAAGAAAAAAGCCCGCATTGCTACGGGCTCTTGTTCTCCTACCGGTGTACTCCCCCACCGCCCCGGTGGCCACCGCCGCCTACACCGACGGTAATGCCGGGAGCGCCTCCGCCATGGCCGCCGCCGTGTCCTTCACCGCGAACTCGTCTCTGGCCGTTACCGGGCGCGTGGTGGGAAGGACGCACAGCGCGCTGAGCATGGTGCCCGCCCCCGTGATGTTGAGAACTAAAATCGGTTGCCTGCGACAATCCCGTTACAGCATCCACTTTCATCGGATTGGAGTTTGCCGCTGTCCCTCCAAACAGCACAGCGCAACCGAGGGCCATAGCGACAGCAAAATTCTTCATAAAATTCAACTCCTGTTGTATGTTTGTTATGTCCCAAGCGTCGATCGCTTCAGACGTTCCAGCTGTGCGGCATTAGACCGCATATTCGAAAACGTCCGCACTTCAGCAAGCTTTCTGCAAGCTTATCAGTGATGCCCGCCGTGATGCCCGCCGTGATGACCGCCAAAGTGGCCGCCTCCGAAGCCAAATCCGATGGCGGGTCCGCCGCCGTAATAATAGGGCGCAGGAGCGTAGTATGGCTGAGCATAGTATGCCCCAGGCGCGTAGCCGTAGCTCCCGTGGCGACGGTGGTGGTGATGATGACGATGATGGCGCCGATGCTGGGAGCTGAATTCGGTTGCTTGAGCGGTCGCTGCCTTGACCTCGATGGAATTGTCCGCTGCGTTTGCTGCGGAGGTTCCGAGTAGCGCCATTGCACTGACCGCGATTGCGATAGTCAAAAGTTTCATACGATTACTCCGTTGAATATGTCGACGGATAATCGATCGGGACGTTTTACGTTCCCGCGATTAGCAGACGAGTGAATGTTCGGAAA